>JACDAO010000116.1 GCA_013695405.1 Acidobacteriota bacterium
TCCGAGATCGGGGTCGGCACGGTCGCGGCGGGCGTGGCCAAGGCCAAGAGCGACGTGGTGCTGATCAGCGGCCACGATGGCGGCACCGGAGCCAGCCCGCTGACCTCGCTCAAGCACGCCGGCGCGCCGTGGGAACTCGGCCTGGCCGAGACCCAGCAGACGCTGGTCGCCAACCGTCTCCGCGACCGGATCGTGGTGCAGGTCGACGGCCAGATGAAGACCGGTCGCGACGTCATCATCGCCGCGCTGCTCGGCGCCGAGGAATTCGGCTTCGCGACGGCGCCGCTGGTCGTGCTGGGCTGCGTGATGATGCGCGTTTGTCACCTCGACACCTGCCCGGTCGGGATCGCCACCCAGAACCCGGCCCTGCGCGCCAGGTTCACCGGCCAGGCCGATCACGTCGTCAACTTCTTCCACTTCATCGCCGAGCAGGTGCGCGAGTTGATGGCCGCGCTCGGCTTCCGGACCATCGATGAACTGGTCGGCCGCGCCGATCTGCTCGACGTGCAGCCGGCGCTCGAGCACTGGAAGGCGCGCGGCCTCGACCTGTCGCGCGTGCTCGACACCGCACACGTGTTCGTGGCCGAGGGCGCGACGCCGCCGACCCTGCGCCGCACCATGGCCCAGGGCGTGTCGCTGGCCGGGGTGCTCGACGCCGAGCTGATCGCCCTCGCCGAGCCGGCGCTGGCGCGGCGCGAGCCGGTCCGCGCCGATCTCACGATCCAGAACGTCAATCGCGCCGTCGGCACCATGCTCGGCAGCGAAGTCAGCCGGCGCTTTGGTGCGGAGGGCCTGCCCGAGAACAGCATCGACCTGACCTTCCACGGCTCGGCCGGTCAGAGCTTCGGCGCGTTCGTGCCGGCGGGCATCACGCTGCGGCTCGAAGGCGACGCCAACGACTACGTCGGCAAGGGCTTGTCGGGGGGACGGCTGATCGTCCGTCCGGTGCCCGAGGCAACTTTCGAGGCCGAACGCAACGTGATTGCCGGCAACGTCGTGCTGTACGGCGCGACCGCCGGCGAGGCGTTCCTGCGCGGCGTGGTCGGCGAGCGTTTCGCGGTGCGCAACAGCGGCGCGGTGGCGGTGGTCGAGGGCGTCGGCGACCACGGCTGCGAGTACATGACCGGCGGCCGCGTGGTGGTGCTCGGCCGGACCGGCCGCAATTTTGCCGCCGGCATGAGCGGTGGCATCGCCTACGTGTTCGATGCCGACGGCGACTTCTCGCAGCGCTGCAATCTCGAGATGGTGCTGCTCGAAGCGCTCGACGGCGAGGACGAACGGCTGGTCCGGACGCTGATCGCGCGTCATCGCGAGCTCACCGGCAGCGTCCTCGCGGCGCGCCTGCTCGAGCAGTGGCCGACGACGATGACGCGGCTGCTGCGGGTGATGCCGATCGATTACAAGAAGGCGCTCGAGGCGCAGCGCGCCGAGCTGCAGAAGGTGGCGGTCTGATGGGCAAGCCGACTGGGTTTCTCGAGCTGACCCGTGAGACGCCGACCCGGCGGCCGGTGCAGGAGCGTGTGCAGGACTGGCTGGAAGTCTACCAATCGTTCCCGGTGGATCGATTGCGCGGTCAGGCCAGCCGCTGCATGGACTGCGGTATTCCGTTCTGCCATCAAGGCTGCCCGCTCGGCAACCTCATCCCCGACTGGAACGACCTGGTCTACCGCGATCGCTGGCGGGAAGCGGCCGCCCGCCTGCACGCCACCAACAACTTCCCCGAGTTCACCGGCCGGCTCTGCCCGGCGCCGTGCGAAGCCGCCTGCGTGCTCGGCATCAACGATCTGCCGGTGACGATCAAGCAGGTGGAGGTCTCGATCATCGACCACGCCTTCGAACAGGGCTGGGTCGCGCCCGAACCGGCGCCGCTGCGCACTGGCCGCCGGGTGGCGGTGATCGGCTCCGGACCGGCCGGCCTCGCCGCGGCGCAGCAACTGGCGCGGCAGGGGCACGAGGTGGTGGTGTTCGAGCGCAGCGATCGGATTGGCGGGCTGCTGCGCTACGGCATTCCCGACTTCAAGATGCACAAGCGGCTGCTCGATCGCCGGCTCGAACAGATGGCGGCCGAGGGAGTCGAGTTCCGCACGGGGGCCGACGTCGGCGGCGCGGTGAGCGGCGAGGCGCTGCGCGCCGAGTTCGACGCGATCTGCCTGGCGGTGGGCGCCGCGCAGGCCCGCCCGCTCGGGCTGCCGGGCAGCGACCTGTCAGGTGTGCATTACGCGATGACCTACCTGGAGCGGCAGAATCGGCTCGTTGCGGGTGATGCAGGGCCACACGACGCGGCGCTGGACGCACGCGGCAAGCGGGTGATCATCCTGGGCGGCGGTGACACCGGCGCCGACTGTCTCGGCACCGCGCACCGGCAGGGGGCGGCCAGCGTGCGCCAGTACGAAATTGCGCCACGGCCGCCCGAGAACCGTAGCGCTGGCGACCCGTGGCCGCAATGGCCGACCATCTACCGCGTCTCGGCCGCGCACGAAGAGGGCGGCGAACGCGAGTACGCGGTGATGACCACCGGGCTCGAAGCCGAGGACGGCACCCTGAAGCGGCTGCACGGCGTGCGCGTCGAACTGGTCATGGCAGACGGCCGGCCGTCGTTCGTGCCGGTGCCGGGCACCGAGTTCCACCAGGACGTCGATCTGCTGCTGCTCGCGATGGGCTTCAGCGGCCCTGAGCGACTGCCGCTGTTCGAGCAGCTCGGCGTCACCTGCGATGCCGCCGGCCGGGTCCAGGCCGACCCGGTCACCCGCCAGACCGCCGCGCCCGACGTGTTCGTCGCCGGCGACGCCCGCCGCGGCGCGTCGTTGATTGTCTGGGCGATCGCCGAAGGTCGTCAGGCGGCCGAGCAGATCGGGCGTCAGCTCAGTGATGCTTGATGCCTGATGCCTGTCCCCAGGCGCGGGCGCGCGTCGCAGGACGACGCGACGGTGTTCCGCGGGCGTGGCCCCCGGTCGCGGCCACTCGTCCCGCGGGCTGCCTCAAGAATCGATTCCTTCGACCGTCAGCTCACCCCGCTCCACAATCGTCAACAGCGCGTCGACGACGGACGGATCGAACTGGCGCCCCTTCTGGCGCTGCATCTCGTCGAGCACTTCGGGCAGCGGCCACGACTTCTTGTAAATGCGGGCGTGAGTCAGGGCGTCGAAGACGTCGGCGACGGCGACGATCCGGCTGACCAGCGGAATCGACTCGCCGTTGAGCCCGTGCAGGTAACCCGTCCCGTCCCACTGCTCGTGATGGGTGCGGGCGATTTCCTCGGCCATCTGCAGCAGCGGGTGCGTGCTGCCCGACAGCAGCCGCGCGCCGATCGCGGTGTGCGTCTTGACCACCGAGAACTCGTCGTCGCTCAGGCCGCCGCCCTTGAGCAGGATGCTGTCCGGCACGGCGATCTTGCCGAGGTCGTGCAGCGGTGCCGCCAGCCGCAGCAGTTCGACTTCCTCGACGTCCATGCCGAGCTCGCGCGCCAGCGCCGCCGACAGCCGGCCGACCCGCTCGGTGTGCTGCATCGTGTCGTCGTCGCGGAAGTCCGCGGCGCGTGACAGCCGGTGCAGGATCTCGAGCTGCGCCTGTTCGAGCTCCTCGGTGCGTTCGCGGACGCGGCCTTCGAGCATGTCGTTCTGCGCCTGGAGCGCCAGATACAGATAGCGGGCCTCGAGCAGGTTGCGGATCCGCAGCACGATCTCGATGGCGTCGAACGGCTTGTTGACGAAGTCCTTGGCGCCCATCGAGAGCGCCCGTTTCTTGAGGTGCGCGTCGGCGTCGGCGGTGATGAAGACGATCGGCAGGTAGCCGTCGGCGGGCACGAGCGGCGCGAGCTGATCGAGCACCGCGAAGCCATCGACGTCCGGCATGTGCAGGTCGAGCAGGACCAGATCGGGCTGATGCTGCTCGAACAGGCTCAGCGCCTGGCGGGGGTCGGTGGTGGTGACGATCTGCTCGAACCCGGCACGGCGCAACAGGCGATCGATGATGTTGACGTTCTGCACCTGATCGTCGACCGCGAGGATGCGCGCCTCGGGCCACGAGAAATCAGCCATCGATGCGGCGATCGTGCCCCGTCCACTGGCGGCCTGTCAACGCATCGGCGGGATCCGGTCACCTCCGGCATGCGGATGCGGCTGCGCCGCGGCCGCCGGGTCCGCTCGGCACCCGGTCGTTGACTCACGCGCAGCCTTGACCTGCTGCACGTCGCCGCCGCGCACGCGTCTGAGTGCCGCACCTTCGTGTCGGCCGACGACCGTCAGCTTGCCGTCGCCAGCGCATCAGGCTTGAAAGCCGTCGACATCAAACCGAGCGTCCGCTCAGCGAGACGGTGACGCGGGCGTGTCGGCAGCGGCCTGCTGGTC
>JACDAO010000119.1 GCA_013695405.1 Acidobacteriota bacterium
GGTGTAGAAGATGCTTTCGGACTTCGGTTTCCAGTACTGTTTGCCGCGCGGCAGGAAGCGGTCGGTCGGCGGGTCCTCGGCGCGCAGCACCAGCGCATTGGCGCCGGCCGTCAGCTGGTCGGTCACGTCGAAGCCGAACGGGGTATTGCCGCCGTCGTGTTCGCCGATCATCTGCCCGTTCAGCCAGACCGTGGCGTGGTAGTCGACGGCGCCGAACTTGAGCAGCACCCGGCGACCCTTCCACGCGGGCGGCACGGTGACGTCGCGCCGGTACCAGACCACCGGGTGAAACGCCGTATCGCCGATGCCGCTCTTCGGGCTCTCGAACGCGAACGGCACCAGGATGGTGCGGTCGAAGCGGCGTCCGGCCGCGTGCCACGCTTCCTGACGGCCGACGTCCTTGTCGTCGAAGGCAAACGACCACGGGCCGTTGAGGGTCAGCCAGTCCTTCCGCTCGAACTGCGGTTGGGGGAACTCGGGTCGGGGGATCTCGGTCTGCGCCGTGGCGACGCCGGGGGCGGCGGCCATGAGCAGGGCCAGGCAAAGGGCACGCGTCAGCTGCATGGGCCGACACGCTAGCACCTCGACCCGGCCCCGGGGTAGGGGCGGTATACTTGGCCTTCCAACCGTGGCCGATTATTCCCCGCAATCCATCGAAAACAAGTGGCAGCAGTGGTGGACCGAGACCGGTGCGTTCGAGGTCACCGAGGACCCCTCGCGTCCGTCGTTCTACTGCCTGGAGATGTTCGCCTACCCGTCCGGTCGTGCGCACGTCGGCCACGTCCGCAACTACATGATTGGCGACGTGGTGGCCCGCCTCAAGCGCATGCAGGGCGCCAACGTCCTGCATCCGTTCGGCTGGGACGCCTTCGGCCTGCCGGCCGAGAACGCGGCGATCAAGAACGGCCTGCATCCAGAGACCTGGACACTCGAGAACATCGCGTACATGAAGGGGCAGCTGCAGCGCCTCGGCATCAGCTACGCGTGGGGCCGGGAACTGGCGACCTGCCTGCCCGACTACTACCAGTGGAACCAGTGGCTGTTCATCCGCATGTTCGAGCGCGGGCTGGCCTACCGCCGCCGCTCGACCGTGAACTGGTGTCCGCTCGACCTGACCGTGCTTGCCAACGAGCAGGTCATCGACGGCGCCTGCTGGCGGTGTGGCACCCAGGTGACCTCGCGCGAACTCGAGCAGTGGTTTCTGCGAATCACGCAGTACGCCGACGAACTGCTCGACGGCGCGGCCCGCCTGACCGAGTGGCCCGAGAAGGTGCTGACCATGCAGCGCAACTGGATCGGGCGATCCGAGGGCGTGCAGGCGCGGTTCCCGATTGCCGACGACGAGGGCCGGGCGACCGCGGAGGCCATAGAGATCTTCACCACCCGCATCGACACGATCTACGGCGCGACCTTCGTGTTGATCGCACCCGAACACGAGCAGGTCGAACGATTCGGCGCCGAGTCCGACGACCCGACCACCTTCCGCCGCCAGGCCGAGCGGTTCCGGCAGCAGGACCGGCTCGGGCGGATGTCGGGAGAGGTGGCCAGGGAAGGCTTCGACACCGGACGGCGGGTGCTCAACCCCTTCACCGGCGAGACGGTCCCGGTCTGGGTCGCCAATTTCGTACTCGGCGGCTACGGCACCGGCGCCATCATGGCAGTGCCGGCGCACGACCAGCGGGACTTCGAGTTCGCGCGCACGCATGCCTTGCCGGTGCAGGTGGTGGTCGCGCCTGCCGACGGCCCGGCCGTGCCTGCCGAGTCGATGACCGAGGCGTTCACCGAGCACGGCGTCAGCGTCGACTCCGACGAGTTCAGCGGTCTGCCGACCGCCGAGGCGTGGGAGCGGATGGCGGCCTCGGCCGCGGCCCGTGGCGTCGGTCAGAAAACGGTGCAGTACCGCCTCAAGGACTGGGGCGTGTCGCGCCAGCGCTACTGGGGCACGCCAATCCCGATGATCCACTGCCCGTCGTGCGGGGTGGTGCCGGTGCCCGACGACCAGCTGCCGGTGGTGCTGCCCAGGGTGGTGGAGTTCTCGGGCAAGGGCGAGTCGCCGCTGGCGCTGGTGCCCGAGTTCGTCAACGTGTCGTGCCCGCGCTGCGGCGGCGCCGCGCGCCGCGAAACCGACACCATGGACACGTTCTTCGACTCGTCCTGGTATTTCTATCGGTTCACCGACGCGCACAACCGCACCCAGGCCTTCGATCCGGCCAGGTGCAACTACTGGGCGCCGGTCGATTTCTACAGTGGCGGCGTCGAGCACGCCATCCTCCACCTGATCTACTCGCGGTTCTTTGCGCGGGTCTTCCGCGACCTCGGCATGGTCGCCCACGACGAGCCCTTCACCCGGCTGCTCACCCAGGGCATGGTGCTCAAGGACGGGCAGGTGATGTCCAAGTCCAAAGGCAACGTCGTCGACCCCGACGAGATGATCGCCAGATACGGCGCCGACGCGCTGCGCCTGTACGTGATGTTCGTCGCCCCGCCCGAGAAGGAAGTCGAGTGGACCGACAGCGGTCTCGAGGGCAGCTTTCGCTTCCTGACCCGGGTCTGGCGGATGGTCGAGCCGCTGGCGCCGGTGCTCGGCGTTGCGCCTGCCGTCGGCGACGTGGCGACCTGGTCGGAGGCCGAGCGGGCGTTGCGTCGCAAGACCCACCAGACGGTGGCCAGGCTGACCGACGACCTGTACCCGCGGGTGCACTTGAACACCGCGATCTCGGGATTGATGGAGCTGGTCAACGAGCTCTACGCGTTCGGTGACCAGACCGGGCTGTTCAAGCCGGGTCGGCGCGCGGCCGAGGACGAGGCCACGCTCACACCCGACGTGCCGCCGAGCACCCTGGCGGCGGGTTGTGAGGCGATCGAGGCGCTGGTGCGCCTGCTGTCGCCGTTCGCGCCGCACATGGCCGAGGAGTTGTGGGAGCGCCTCGGGCACACCGGCGGCATCGTCGCCGCCGGCTGGCCGGTGAGTGACCCCGACGTGGCGCGCGATGACGCGCTCACCCTGCCGGTGCAGGTCAACGGCAAGGTCCGCGGCCGGATCGTCGTCCCCGTGGGCGCCTCCGACCAGGTCCTGCACGCCGCGGCGCTGGCCGACCCCGGCGTGCGCACGCACACCGACGGCAAGACGATTGCGAAGGTGATCATCGCGCCCGGACGCCTGGTCAGCATCGTGGTGAAGGGATGACGATGACCCGACGGACCTGTCTGGCCGCACTCGGCATCGCCGCGGCAGCCGTACACGCCGGCTGCGGCTACACGCTGGCCGGACGCGGCAACTTCCTGCCGTCCTACATCCGCGTGATCGGCATCCCGGTGTTCGGCA
The DNA here is from genome assembly GCA_013695405.1 of Acidobacteriota bacterium. Classification (GTDB taxonomy): domain Bacteria; phylum Acidobacteriota; class Vicinamibacteria; order Vicinamibacterales; family Vicinamibacteraceae; genus Luteitalea. Next base: position 3,326 of record JACDAO010000119.1, read on the forward strand.
ACAACACCTCGGTCTACGACCTCGAGCAGGCCATCACCCAGCGGGTCCGCACCGAGTTCATCGGCCGCGGCCGCTTCCAGGTGCTGCCGGTCACCGAGGGCGCCGATGCGGTGCTGGTCGGCACCATCACCGGCGTCGGGCTCGAGCCCAGCGGCTTCAACGAGAACAACCAGGCGACCCGCTACCTGTTCCGGATGACCCTCAAGCTCGAGTTCCGCGACGTCAAGGCCAACAAGATCATCTGGGAGAATCCGTCGCAGCAGATCGACGAGGAATACGACCTGACCACCGGCACCAGCGCGCTCGACCCGTCGGCGTTCCTCGGACAGGACCGCACCGCGCTCGACCGGGTCGCCGAGAACGTCTCGCGGCGCACCGTCAGCGCGATCCTCGAGGCCTTCTGATGACGGCGCGCGATCTCGTCGGCGAGCTGACGCGCGGCACCGTGGCGCCGGTCTACCTGGTGGTCGGCGACGACGAGGCGGGCAAGGACGAGGTGGTGGCGCGGCTGATCGCGCTGGTCGACGAAGACCTGCGCGCCTTCAACGTCGAGCGCTTCACCGCAGGCGACACGCATCCCGACGACGTCGTCTTCACGGCGCGGACCCGGCCGATGCTGGGTGAGCGACGCGTCATCGTCTACGCACACATCGAGCGGCTGTTCAAGGGCCGCCAGAAGGCGATCGAGGTCGAGGACGAGTCCGGACCGGACGACCCGCCGGCCGATCCCGGCGGGCTCGAACGCTACCTGGCGTCGCCCGAACCGTCGACGGTGCTGGTGCTGGTGGCGAGCGACATCAACCGTGCCACGCGGCTCGGCAAGCAGCTCGACAAGCTGTCGCGATCGGTCGAGTGCGACGGCTTCGTGCAGGACGGTTTCAACGGCGCCGCCGCAGCGGTGCGCGAGGCGATGCAGTTTGCCAGCGACCGTCTCGAGGCCGCCGGCAAGCGCGCTGACGCGGCCGCGTTGACCGCCCTGGTCGAGCGTGCCGGCCCCGACATCGTCAGGCTGCGCAAGGACATCGACACGCTGGTGCTGTTCGTGGGTGACGCGCCAGCCGTCAGCGCGCAGGACGTGCGCCTTGTGGTGGGCGCGGCGCAGCAGTTCGACGACTGGGCCGTGACCAATGCGATTGCCGCCGGCGATGCGGCCACCGCGCTGCGTCACGTGCAGTTGATGATCGAGAACGGCGCGTCGCCGTTCCAGATGCTGGGGCAGATCGGCTGGTGGGTGCGGTCGCGGATGGTGCAATCGGCGCCGCAGCGGGTCGCCGCAAGCATTCGCGCGCTCTACCGGGCCGACGGCGCGAGCAAGCTCGGACGGAACCCGCAGGTGGTGCTGGAGCGATTGGTGGTGGAACTGTGCGGGCCTGCGCGGAGGGCGGCAG
>JACDAO010000124.1 GCA_013695405.1 Acidobacteriota bacterium
GGGCACCTCGATGATGAAGACGCAACCCTTGCCCGGTGTGTTGCGGATGTAAATGTCCCCCTGCGCGGCGTCAATTATTCTTGCCGGTCCCGACGACTATTTCTGCCGGGCGAAGGGCCAGCGAAGCGAGGCCCACCGCCGGGCCTGCCTGGTTGATGTCGGCCGGTCGGTGGCCGGGACGCCTTGCTGGTACGGTGTGGTCTCGGGCCCGCCCGAGGGCGGGCCAGAGACCGCGGCCCACTCAGGCGGTTGTGGCGGCGCGCGTGGCCTTGCCGCGGCGACTCGCGTGCTCGGTCCGAAAGCTCGGGACCTCGAACTCCAACAGGACCGAGTGGTGCACCAAGCGATCGATCGCGGCCGCGGTGGCCATCTGATCACGGAAGAGGCGATCCCACTGCGTGAACATCAGATTGCTGGTGATGAAGACCGAGCGCCGCTCGTAGCGCTCGGCCAGGAGCGTGAACAGAATCTCGGCCTCCTCGGGGCTCTGCTGGATGTAGCCGACGTCGTCCAGGATGAGCACGTCGAACTGATCGAGTTTGCGCAGCGCCCGCGGGAGATCGAGGTCGCGCTTCGCCGCGAGCAGCTCCTGCACGAGACTGTAGGTCGGCATGAAGAGCACCGCATGTCCGCGCTCGATCAGCGCGTGGCCCACCGCACACATCGCGTGGCTCTTGCCGACACCGGGCAGGCCGAAGGCCAGCACGTTGGTGGCCTCCTCGAGGAAATCGCCACCTGCCAGCTCCTGCAGACGACGGACCAGCGTCGGCGGGAGGCGTCCTTCGTCGAGCGTCCCGAACGTCTTGCCGGGCGGGAGCTTCGAGGCCCGGCGCAAGCGGGTGATGCGGCGGTCGTGCCGCTCCTGCGCTTCGAGGTCGAAGATCTCCAGCAGGAGCGGTAACGCACTCGGCTGCTCGGCCTGGACAAACCGCGGCACCAGCTCCCGCGCGGCGGTCGTGAGGCCAAAGCCGGTCAGCCGCGTCGTGATCTGATCGCCAACGGTCACGGTGGTGGGCGCGCGTCTCATGCCGCGGCTCCGCCGCGCAGCGCATCGTAGACGGTGAGATCGGGCGCAGGAATGTGCACGATCGGCACGGCCAGGACGGGGGGCGCCACCTCGGCTTGCACCGTCCGCGCCTCGAACACGACGCCGGCATCGAGCATCGTCGCCAAGACGGCGGTGACGCGCATCTCGCCCGCCGTCGCGGCGAGCTGCAGCACCCGCAGATACTCGAGGTCGGCCCGCTCGCCGTGCGTCCGGGTCAGGGCATCGTACGCGCGACGGAACGTGACCGACGGGTACAAGTCCTCGCGATAGCGATAGCGCGCAAACGCGCCGGGTTTCCGCACCAACCAGCCGATCACATGGCGGTAGTCGATCCGGTGCTCGTCCTCTTTCCGGAGCCGCGGCATCGTTTGCACGACCTCATCCCGGTAGCGCACCTCGACCACATTGGGATGGACCCGGGCTTCGACCGTGTGGCCCATGAGCTGCGCCGGTACCGAGTACGTGCGGTGGGCCACGCGGATCGTGCTCCACCGGCGGACGACCGGGTAGTACGTCGTGTAGCTCGGGATCGCCGCGGACGGCAGGGCAGCGAAGGTCGTGCGCTCCTCGGCGAGGCGGGTCGCCGCAGGCCGATTGCGCCAGTAGGCGACCACCTCCTGGACAAAGGCGTCATACGCGGCGACGTCGGCGAACGCTGCGTGACCGCGCACCAGCAGTGCCTGCGCGAGGAGGGCTTTCAGGCGGCGATGGGCTTGCTCGGCGACGCCATTTTCATGCGCGCGCCCCGGCGTGATCCGACTCGAGCGGATGCCGTAGTGCTCGAGCACGGCGCGGAAGCGCGGCGTCAGCGCGCGACCGCCACTGGTTTTCAATTCGTGCGTCGCCGCTGACAGATTGTCGCTGCGCAGCACGGACGGGACCCCACCCAAGGCCCAGAGCGCGCCCTGCACGCCGGCGACGAGTGCCTCGAACGTCTCGCCGAACGCGATCATCACCCACGTCCAGTGGCTGTAGCTGAGCACGAACTCGAACAGCAGATGCGGGAACGGATCGCCGGCCACCGTCACGCCCAAGTCGGTCGCGTGTGTGAAGTCGATCGCGGCTCACGGCCGGGCGCCGCTACCTGCTGAAAGAAGACCTCAGGCTCGACGCCGTGCC
>JACDAO010000129.1 GCA_013695405.1 Acidobacteriota bacterium
GCGTGGCCGTGTCCGCAGCCGGCGCCTCCCCGGCCGATGCCGGCGCCTGCGGCAGGCCCCGCTCGACGATCAACTGTTTGGCACGCGCGATCGGGATCCGCACCGCGCCGGTGCCCTGGTCCACCCAGCCGTAGGTGCCGAGCACGTCGCGCTGCTGGACCCTGAACTGCTGCAGCCACGACGGCTCGTCGGTCAGCAGCTTGGGTCCGGCCGGCACCCGCCCGAGCCGTTCCATGTCGTTGGCCGCGTCGTGCAGCGACGGTGTCACCGCGTCGCGGCCACCGCTGCGCTCGACCATCGGCGTCAGGGGCACCTCGGCCGCCAGCGATCGGCGATCGAGCACACGGTAGCTCCAGTACATCGAGCCCAGCACCAGCAGCATGCCCACCGAGAAACCGACGACGATCTTGCCGATCCCGTCGACCGAGATGTCGGTGGTCTCGTGGTTGAGCGGCCCGGCTGGTTCCTCGCCGTGCGAGCTGTGGTGCGACGAGGCCGAGTGATCAGTGGCCATCGGCGAGCGCCTCCGGGAGATACGGGTCACCGACTGGCAGCAGCGCACGGCCCTTGAGCAGGTAGCAGAACACGCCCACCCACAGGCCGGACAGCCCGAACACCGCCGCCGCGTCCATCCAGTGCACGCCGAACGCGCCCTGCTTGACCCATGGCGCGATCAGCCAGAAGACGTCCATGAAGCGCATCACCAGCATGAACACCGCCAGGCCGACCAGCCGGTTCGAGGCCCGCTTGGTGCGCCGGAACAGCAGCAGCAGCCACGGCAACACGAAGTGGCCCAGGACGATCAGCAGGCTGACACCCTGCCAGCCGTTGCCAAAGCGGCGAAGGTAGTACGGAATCTCCTCCGGCAGATTGGCCGACCAGACGATCAGGAACTGCGAATACGACAGGTACCCCCACAGCATGATGAAGGCAAACATCAGGGTGCCGTAGTCGTGGAACTTGTCGGTGGTGATGACCTGGGCCATCCGGCCTTCGCGGCTGACCAGAAAAGCAATCACGATGGTGAAGGCCAGCGCCGTCAGCGCCTGTCCGACCAGGAACCACAAGCCGAAGATCGTCGAGAACCAGTGCGGGTCGAGCGACATCACCCAGTCCACCGAGGCGAACGTCAGGGTCAGCCCGAGAATCAGCAACCCTGGAGCGCTCACCTTGCCGAACTTGGAGTACTCGACCTCCTCGGTGTCCTGCTTGGCCGACCAGCCGGTCAGCAGCAACGCCAGCGTTGACCAGATCACGAAGTACAGCACCGCCCGGAGGATGAACCCGGTCGGGTTCAGGTAGGCGGCCTTGTGGGCGATGATCGGATCGCGCGCCACCACGTCGGCGTGTGACCACTCGTACAGCTCGTGCATCCCGAGCACGATCGGGACGAACAACAGCGCCATCAGCGGCAGCGTCCGCACCGAGGCTTCGAAAGTGCGCCGCACCATCAGGCCCCAGCCGCCGCCCGACAGGTGGTGCACCATCAGCAGCGCCAGGCTGCCGATCGGCACGCCCAGCACGAAGATGTACGCCAGCAGGTACGACTTGTAGAACTGCGACGCGTCCACCAGGAAGCCGGCGCCGAGCGCGATCAACCCAAGCGCGCCGACGGCGAGGCCGAGCCGCTCGAGCGTGTCGATCTGCGGCGGCGCCCGGAACTGGTCGGGCGTGAGTGTGGGCTCAGTCATGCGCGGCCCCTCCTCCATGGGACGCGTCTGGCGCCGCGGACGGCGCGCGTCCGTCGAGGGCGCCACGCTGTTCCGCCGGCACGTCCTCGACGGTCGCGCCCTGACTCAACTGCAGGGCACGGATGTAGGACGCGATCGCCCAGCGATCCTGCGGCGCAATCTGCGCACGGTAGTCCGGCATCTGGCCGAAGCCGTTGGTGATGACGTCGTAGAAATAGCCGATCGCCGCGTCGCGCAGCCGCGGGTCGTGAAACGAGCTCGGACGCTTGTAGCCGCGCTGGACCACGGTGCCGTTGCCGTCGCCGAGCTGCGAGTGACACGGCGCGCAGTAGATGTTGAAACGGTTCTGGCCGCGGTCGATCAGCGCGGCGTCGAGCGTCACCTGGGCCGGCAGGCCGGTGATCAGCTCGCCGTCCTGCTTGCCGGTGTAGAACACGTCGTCGTCGAGCAGCATGCCGCGGGCGACCGCGCCCTCGGGAATCGGGCGCATCGCGCGCTTGTCGGCGAAGAAGTCGCTTTGCTCGAGCGCCTCGTACCGTGGCGTGTCGTGCATGTCCTGACGGCAGCCGGCGAGCAGTGCCGAGGCGAGCAGCAGCCCGCCGACCAGCGCCCGTCGACCAGCGTGGGCGGAGAAGATCGGTGCGTGGGCCATGGCTAGGCGTCCACCTCGCTGATCGCCTTCGGGTGCAACCCCTCGAGCAGCGCCCGCGTGCGGGCCAGGTCGAACTTCGGATCGGTCGACTCGATGCACAGGAAGAAGCCGGTGCTGCTGGCGGTGGCGCGAAACGCCCCGACGTTGAACACCGGATGGTAGAGCTGCGGCAGCCCGTTCAGCACCAGCATGCTCCCCGCAGTCAACAGCGCGGCCAGCAGAATCGTCGTCTCGAAGGTCGGGATGATGAACGCCGGCCAGCTGTTCAGCGGACGACCGCCGATGTTCAGCGGGTAGTCGATCGCCATCGTCCAGTAGCACAGGCCGAAGCCGCCGATCATGCCGAGCAGCCCACCCGTGAAGGTGAACTTCTGCACGCGACGATCGTCATAGCCCATCGCCTCGGCCAGGCCGTGTACCGGCGCCGGTGTGAAGGCGTCGATCTGGCGGTAGCCGTCGGCGTAGACCGTCGTCGCCGCCCGCGTCAGATCGGTCGCGTCGGTGAACTCGGCCATCAGGCCGTACAGCGCGGCCGGCTGATCGATCTCAGCCATGATGCGTGTCCCCCTTCGCGTGCGCCGCCGGGGTGAGGGCACGGATCTCGAAGATCGAGATCAGCGGCAGCACCCGGATGAACAGGTAGAACAGGGTCAGGAACAGGCCCATCGTGCCAATGAACGTCGACCAGTCCCAGACCGTCGGGTAGTACATGCCCCACGAGCCGGGCAGGTAGTCGCGATGCAGCGAGGTGACGACGATCACGAAGCGCTCGAGCCACATCCCGACGTTGACGGCCATGCACACGGCAAACAGCGGCAGGACCGAGGTCCGCACCTTGTGGCTCCACAGCAACTGCGGCACCACGCCGTTGCAGAAGATCAGCGCCCAGTAGTACGGCGCGTACGGACCCTGCATGCGGTTGAGGATCATGTAGGCCTCGAACTCGTTGGCGCTGTACCAGCCGAAGAAGGCCTCCATGCAGTAGCCGTAGAACACGATCAGCCCGGTCACCAGCGTGACCTTGGCCATGTTGTTGATGTGCCGCTCGGTGATGAAGTCGTGCAGGCCGTAGATCGCCCGCATCGGTATCAGCAGCGTCAGCACCATCGCGAAGCCGGCATAGACCGCGCCGGCCACGAAATACGGCGGGAATATCGTCGCGTGCCAGCCGGGGATGACCGAGACGGCGAAGTCGAAGCTCACCACCGTGTGCACCGACAGCACCAGCGGCGTGCTGAGGCCGGCGAGCAGCAGCGAGGCCGTCTCGTAGCGCTGCCAGTGGACCGCCGAGCCGCGCCAGCCGAGCGAAAAGAGCCCATACAGACGCCGCACCACCGGCGACTTCGCCCGGTCGCGCATCGTCGCCAGGTCTGGAATCAGCCCGATGTACCAGAAGACGATCGAGACAGTCGCGTACGTCGACACCGCAAACACGTCCCAGATCAGCGGGCTGCGGAAGTTCGGCCACAGCGCCATCGTGTTCGGATACGGGAACAGCCAGTAGGCGGCCAGCCATGGACGGCCGGTGTGGAAGATCGGGAAGACCGCCGCGCAGCCGACCGCGAACACGGTCATCGCTTCGGCGGCGCGGTTGATCGAGGTTCGCCACTGCTGGCGGAACAGCAACAGGATCGCCGAGATCAGGGTGCCGGCATGGCCGATGCCGATCCACCAGACGAAGTTGATGATCGCGAAGCCCCAGCCGACCGGGTTGTTGACGCCCCAGATGCCGGTGCCCTTGAACACGAGATAGGTAAGCGACACCAGCAGCAGCTGGAGGATGCTGAAGCCGATCAGGAAGCCGATGAACCAACTGAATGGCGCCCGGCCGGTGATGATCCCGCTGATCTTGTCGGTAATCGATCCGAAGTTGTGGCCCGGCGCCAGAAAGCGCGCCCCCGGAACCGATTCCTTCGCGTGGTCTAGCACGGCTCCCTCGCGTCCTGTCCTGAAGTCCTGCGTGTCGACCCGCGGGCGCCACGCCCGCAGTCAGCCGTTCTCAATGGCCCCCGGTTGCGGGGCTGACGACCTTGCCGTGACTGTCCTGGTCCGACGGACCGTGTGCCGGCCGGTGCAGCGGCTCGGGCGCGAGCACCGGATTCGGGTTGCGCACCGCGGCCAGATACGTGGTGCGCGGCCGGGTGTTGAGATCCTCGAGCACGCCGTAGTTGCGCGGCTCCGCGCGCAGTTTTGCCACACGACTCGACGGGTCGTTCAGGTCGCCGAACGTGATGGCCCGCGTCGGGCAGGCGCGCTGGCACGCGGTCTCCACCTCACCGTCTCGCATCGGCCGCCCCTCGATGCCCGCCTGCGCGCGGGCGTCGGCGATCCGGTGCGAGCAGTAGGTGCACTTCTCCATCACGCCACGCGGACGCAACGGGACCTCCGGGTTGCGGCCCGGCGTGTCCAGCGCCCGCCTGTGGTCAAACCAATTGAACCGCCGCACCTTATACGGGCAGTTGTTCGAGCAGGTCCGCGTGCCGATGCAGCGGGCGTGCACCATCACGTTCAGCCCCTCGTTGTCGTGCACGGTCGCGTTCACCGGGCACACCGGCTCGCACGGCGCCTGCTCGCACTGCATGCAGGGGACCGGCTGGAAGATCGCGGACGGCGCCTCAAGCGGCCCATGCAGGTAGCGGTCCACCCGCAGCCAGTGCATCTCGCGACCCTGCGCCACCCCCTCCGGGCCGACGATGGGGACGTTATTCTCGGCCTGGCAGGCGACGGCGCAGGCATTGCAGCCGATGCAGGCATCGAGATCGACCGCCATGCCCCAGGCGCGCCCCTCGTACGCCCAAGGCTGATACAGCGACGCGCGCGGCTCGGGCGGGGGC
>JACDAO010000598.1 GCA_013695405.1 Acidobacteriota bacterium
TGGTTCGGCCGTGCTCGCAATCGCCGTCGCCGTCGCGGCGCTGGCGATGCTCGGCTGGCTCGGTCGCCGCGCGCTGGACGCCGCGCTGGCAGAACCCGGCGCGGGAGAGGACAATAGCGGCGGCCCCGCCGACTCCGGCGCGCCGTGAAGGGACAGCCACTGCGCCGTGCCGTTCGATTGCCGTCACCAGTACGCTCACGGACATGACGCCTGTGTCGTCGCGTGTCCGACGCGAGTGCCCGGCAGCGGGCTCACCGTAGTGCGGGTCGCGTCCCGCGCCGAGGCGCCGCCGCCGGTGCCGGCGACGCTCGACGTCGCCGTCCTGGACATGCACCACGGCTACCCCAACCTCGGGCACGATGCCGTGGTGCACTCGTTGCGCCACATCGCCTGCGACCTGCGCGAGTACCTGGCCGCCGCCGGCTTGCAGGTGCGGGTGATCTCCTTCGACGTGCGTCGCGCCAGCGGCACTCCGACAGTCGACGCAGAGGACGGCGGTTTCTGCATCGGCACCGGCGGTCCGGGACATCTCGATCCGGCGCGCAACGACGGCCGCGACCCGGGCAGCCAGGGCATCATCGAGAACCCGTCGTGGGAGCCGGAGGTGTTCCGCCTGTTCGACGACCTGCGCGCCCATCCCGGCGGCGTGCTGCTCGGCATCTGTCACACCTTCGGGGTGATGTGCCGCTGGCTGCGGATCGCCGACCCGGTGCTCCGCGGGCAGGAGAAGGGCGGCAAGAGCGCCGGGATCATGGAAAACGCGCTGACCGACGAGGCACGCCGGCACCCGTGGTTCCGCTACCTCAGCGCCCAGGCCGGGCCGTCGCAGCGGATCGCGGTGCTCGACAGCCGGCTCTACGACCTGTTGCCGATCGGCCAGTTGCCGGCTCCCTTCACCGCGATCGGCCAGGAGACGCTCGGCGTCGGCGGCCCAGTCGGTCCGGCCATGACGATGATTGAAGTCGCGCGTGATCCGGCAGACGGGATGCCGCGCATCCTCGGCGTCAACCACCATCCGGAAATCGTCAACCGGCCGCGGCAGCTCGCGCTGCTCAAGCGCCGCCATGCCCGTGGCCACATCGACGACCGCTGGTATGAAGAACGCCGCCAGACCCTGATGGAGACCCTCGACGATCGGGCCGGCGAGCAGCAACTCGATCTGACCTCGAGCTTCTCGCTGCACGGGCCGCTGCGCTACCACCTGCTGCGACGCCTCCGCCGCTTGGCCGAGCGCCTCGGACGGCCGTGGCCGCTCGACGAACGGACCACCCCGATTGCGATGCTCGCGACCGGCGAAGTGCTGTCGCTCGACGAACTCGGAGCGTTGCCGTGATCCCCCAGCCGCCGTTTGCCAGCACGCTGTCGCTCGAGGAGGAGTTGCGGCGCTTCGAGGAACTCAAGCCGCGCCTCCAGCAGGTCTGGGACGTGCTGCTGCGCACCGCCGACGAGCCCGGCACGTCGGTGGTGGTGCCGTCGCTGACCCTGGACCAAGACGAACTGCGCAAGCTCGAAGGGGCGACATTCTACGAAGAGCGGCTGTTGTTCCTGCTGATCCGCCTGCGCAATCCGCGCGCCCACGTCGTCTACGTGACCTCGCAGCCGGTCCACCCGCTGATCCTCGACTACTATCTGCACCTGCTGGCGGGCGTGCCGGCCAGCCACGCGCGCGCGCGGCTGACGATGCTGTGCACCTATGACGCATCACCTCGTCCGCTGACGCAGAAGATTCTCGAGCGGCCGCGGCTGATCGAGCGCATTCGCGAGGCCATCCCCGACCTGTCACGCTCATACCTGACGGTCTTCAACTCGACGCCACTGGAGCGCAAGCTGTCGGTGCTGCTCGGCATCCCGCTCAACGGGCTCGACCCGAAGTTGAACTACCTCGGCACCAAGTCGGGCAGTCGCCGGGTGTTCCGCGAGGCCGGCATCGAGCTGCCGGAAGGCTTCGAAGATCTCACTGGCGAGGCCGACGTCGAGGACTCGCTGCTCGAATTGGGCCGACGCCGTCCCGGCCTGCGCAAGGCCGTCGTCAAGCTCAACGAGAGCTTCAGCGGCGAAGGCAACGCGATCTTCCGGTACCCCGACCCGTCACAGGATCCGGTGGCGATCCGCAAGGCGCTGCGGGCGCTCGAGTTCTCGGTTCCGTGGGAAACGCACCAAAACTTCTTCCAGAAGTTTTCGCGGATGGGCGGGATCGTCGAGGAGTTCGTCGATGCCGCATACAAGACGTCGCCGTCGGCGCAGCTGCGCACCAGCCCGGCGGGCGAGGTGCTGCCGATCTCGACGCATGATCAGATTCTCGGCGGACCGTCCGGGCAGGTCTATCAGGGCTGCAGCTTCCCGGCGGGCGACGACTACCGGATGGCGATCCAGGAGCGCAGCATCAGAGTCGGCGCCGTCCTGGCACGGCAAGGCGTGGTCAGCCGCTTCGGCGTCGACTTCCTGGCGTACAAGGACGCCCCCGGCGATCCGTGGGCCATCACCGCGCTCGAGATCAACCTGCGGGTGCTTGGCACGACCCACCCGTTCCTGGCGCTGCAGTTCCTGACCGGCGGCTCGCTCGATCCGGGATCGGGGATGTTCGTCTCGCTGAGCGGCCGGCCGAAGTACTACATGGCCACCGACAACCTGCGCGCCTCGACCTACCGCGGCGTGCTGCCCGAAGACCTGATCGACATCGTCACCGACAACGGCCTGCACTACAGCCACCGCACTGAATCAGGCGTGCTGTTCCACCTGATCGGAGCGCTGTCCGAGTACGGCAAGCTCGGACTGACCGTGATCGCCAACAGCCCGGAGGAAGTGCAGGACGTCTACGCCCGCACCCTGGACGTGCTCGCTCGTGAAACCGGCATCGGGCACGGCTGACGGAGCGCCTTCATGACCGGCCACGTTGGGCGAGGCGCCCGATGACCGCGAGGAGTTCCGCCGGTTCGACCGGCTTGGAGACGTGCATGTCGAAGCCTGCCGTGAGCGCCCGCCGTCGATCCTCGGACCGGGCAAAGGCGGTCACGGCGACGGCAGGCACCACCCCGCCCAGGTGCGGCAATCGGCGCCGCACCGCATGGATCAGGTCGTAGCCGTCGCGACCCGGCATGCCGATGTCACTCACCAGCACGTTGGGCCGGTGCTGGTCGAGAGCCGCCTCGGCCTCGTCAGCGGATCCGGCCGTGTAGACGACGGCCCCGCAGTCGGTCAGGATGCGCCGCGCCAGCTCGCGGGCGTCCATCTCGTCGTCCACCACCAGGATCGAGATGCCTTCCAGCTGCGGCGGGCAGTCGTCCGTCAGGTCGGGCGTCGTCGCCGGGGCGGCCGGGTGGCGACGGTCTTCGTCATCCTGATGGGCGATGGACAGCGGCAGCAGGACGATGAAGGTCGCGCCCTTGCCCTCACCCGCGCTCTTGGCGCGCACCTGACCGCCGTGCAGTTCGACCAGGTGCCTGACGATCGACAGACCCAGGCCCAACCCGCCGGCCCGGCGCGTCGTCGACGCGTCCGCCTGGCGGAACTTGTCGAACACGTGGATCAGGAACTCGGGCTTGATGCCCTGACCGTTGTCGCTGACCGAAATCTCGAGATGGCTGTTGACGCGCTCGAGCAGCACCTGAACCTTGCCGCCCCGGTCCGTGAACTTGACGGCGTTGCTCAGCAGGTTCCAGACCACCTGTTGCAGCCGCGCAGGGTCGCCCGGTACCGGACCGGCGAGCGGGTCGAGCACCTTGTGGAGCCGGATGCCCTTGGCATCGGCGGCAGGTCGCACGGATTCGATGGCGCCTTCGATGACCGACAGCAGGTCGATCCGTTGCACGTCGAGCCGGATCTTGCCGCTGACGATCCGGCTCATGTCGAGCAGGTCTTCGATGATCCTCGTCTGCACCCGGGCATTGCGTTCGATCACGGCCAGCCCGTCGCGCACCTGCGCGGCAGCGGTGTCGCCGCGGCCGAGGATCTGTGACCAGCCGAGAATTGCATTCAGGGGGGTACGCAGTTCATGGCTGAGGGTGGCGAGGAACTCGTCCTTCATGCGGCTCTGCCGCTCGGCTTCCGACCGTGCCGCCCGTTCGGCTTGAAACAGCCGTTCCCGCTCCTCCGCTGCCGCCCGCACGGCTTCTTCCGACTGCCGCAATCGCTCGATGTCCGTGTTCGTGCCGAACCAGTGGAGGACGCGACCGGCATCATCCCTGAACGGCTGCACCCGTGTCAGGAACCAGCGAAACGTGCCGTCGGCGCCCTTCAACGGGAACTCCATGTCGAAAGGCGCACCGCTGGCAATCGAGGCGCGCCAGCCCTCCATCACCTCGGTCAGCAGCGCCGGATCATGAACCGACTGCCAACCCCACCCCTCCATGTCCGCTGGGGTGGTGCCGGTGTATTCGTACCATCGCCGGTTGTACCAGTAGATGAAGCCATCCGGCCTGGCCATCCAGGCCAGCTGATCGATCCCATCGAACATCTCGAAGAAGGCGGCGTCGACTGGACGGTCGGCGGTCGTGGGGTTCTCTCCGGCAGCGTCAGGCGCAGCGGGCGCAGGCTCGGTGCGCTCAGACACCAACGAGGAGCGCAGCCGGCGTACTTCGGCGACCAGTTCCAGGTGGGGCCATGTCTGCAAGTCGTCGCGTGAGTCCATGTTCCTTCCGCCGCGGCTGCCGGCGTCTGACTCGGGCGTCCGTCCGAGTTGGACGTTCCGCACGGTCAGACCGGCGCGCGAGCTGTCGCCCCCAGTATGCACGGCCGCTGACCCCACCCGAACTGCACCCCAGCGTCGCTCGGCCTTCGGGGTCATCGGTGAGCGTGACGGCGTAGCGCTGCCGTACCTGCGGCAGCACCTCGGTTTCGATGAACTCGGCGTAGCGACCCGACATCGTGTCGTACTCGAGCCCGCGCTGGTTGCCCTGGGCATCGAGCGCCCGGAACAGCCCGGGGTCGGGTCCGTCGGCGCCGACAATGAACGGCGCGGCGGTGCCGGGAACGTACTGTCGCGGCACGTACACGGTGACCTTGCGGGTGTAAGGGGCCGGATGCTAGTGGTCACCACCAGTCTGGCCGGGTCCGCAGGATCGACGGTGCCGAAGG
>JACDAO010000152.1 GCA_013695405.1 Acidobacteriota bacterium
CGATCTGCTCGACCCCGACCGTCACCGTGGTGAGGCCCTTGACCAGGAAGCCGACGTCGATGCCGCCGATGTCGTTGCCTTCCTGCAGGTACGCCGTGTACAGCGGATCCGCATTGCCGGCTGCGACCGTGTCGGTGTTCAGCCGCTCGGCCAGCTGCTGCAGGACGGCCAGATTCTCGAACTCGACGACCGCCAGGATGTCGGGCGACTGCAGTACGTCGCGCACCGTGAGCGACGCCTTCTGCAGCCGCGTCGCCAAGGCCGCCGGCGTCAAGGCCACGTCGCTCACACCGGCGTCGTTGACCGTGTCGAAGAACCGCTCGAAGTTCTGCGCCCCGACCGTCACTTCGCCGGCCGATGGCACGGGCACGCCGCTGACCGTCATGCCGCCGCTCACCAGCGGCGCCGGGGACGGCGACGGCAAGGGCAGCAGCGTGTAGCTGGTGAAGGCGTTCTCCAGCGGGCCGACCAGGTTGCTGACGACCGCTCCGGTCGCGACGTCGATCCGCGCCCCGCCGACGCCGTCGCTGTCGACCCGGAGGCGTTCCGGGTTGGTGTCGAACCTGGGCAGTTGCGCGGGCGGAGCCGGCACCGGCGCCCACGCTTCGACCCCCGGCTCGCGGAACGGGCGCGGCGTCCCGGGCAGCACGCCGAAGAAGGCGCCGTTGCTCGTGGACGAGGCGTTGGCCTCGCTGAGGGTACCGCCGGTCGGCGCGACCACTACCAGTGACGGCACGCGCACGAGCATGCCCTCGTACTTCTCGAGCCCCGACACCACCGCCAGATCGGCCGCCACCAGCGTCACGGCCGCAGGCCTCGGCTGAGCTGTCGCGATTGCGGAGACCGTGGCATTCGTCAGCTGGGTCAGCGTGTACGACCCCGGCGACGCCGTGGCACTGCGGAACTCGGTGACGATGCCGGTCACCGTGACCAGGTGCGAGACGGCGGCGGCTGCAGGCAGCGCGGTGCCGGTGAACACGAACAACCCTTCGGACGATGAGGGGTCGGCGTCCTGATCGGCGGCCTGGCTCTGGACGAAGAAGCCGTTGCTCTTGTGCGCGGTCACGATGCCTCTGGTAGTGACCGACTGTCCCGCCAATGGCGAGGCCGCGCCGGTCCCCTGAATCTGGCTGATCGGGGTCAGGGCGATGTCGTTGTCGGTGATGCTGATCGACAGCGTCGGCACCGGCGTGCCGTTGTACACGGCGTCGCTGCTGGTCACGACGTGGGCGACCGATCCCTGATGTGGCGACGGCTCGACGGCCGTGTCGTCGACCGCCTGCACCACCACGGTCTGCGCGACGTTCCAGTTGACGGACGTGAATGTCACCGACGACACGTCGGCCGAGACCTGCGCGTCCGGCGTGATGGCGACCACCACATCGGCGGTCGGCTGGCTGGTGAGCACCAGGGTGTAGCTGTCGGTCTGCGACCCTTCGGCTACGACGGTCGACCCGCCGGACTGCGTCAGCGTGACGCGGCTGGGCGGCCCGGTCGGTTCGCCCAGTGGCGTCAGCGAGAAGTCGTCGACGGCCAGGCCGTCGTCGGCGCCGGCCGCATCCAGATCGGTCCACCGGATCCAGATGGTGGCGCCGTCCGGGATGGCCAGGTTGTCAATCGTCGCCGACAGGGTGACGCGGCTGGCCGCGGCATTGCCGTCCTTGGCGCCGACGGTGACGGTGATCGGCGCGACGAAATCGAGCGCATCGACATCGATCCAGCCAGCGCCGGTCAGCGACGTCGCCGAGAGGCTGTACTGGAAGTCGAGCCGGTCGGTCCGGGCGATCGTCCCGAGCCGCCACTGCTCACCGGTGTAGGCGATCGACAGCCCGGTCAGGGTGGTGCCGGTGGCGTTGGTGAAGCTCGCGCCGAAGATCGGCACCAGCGATCCGCTGCGCAACGACCCGAACGCCCGGTCACTGCTGCCGCTGGCTCCGTAACTGTACACATCGCCGCTGTTGCCGACGCCGTCGTCAGCCGCGTACAGCTCGTTGTCGCGGGCACCGCCGCCGCTCTCGGTCAGCGCCCAGCCGGCCGGCAGTGTGGCGTTGGCGGTGCCGCTATTGGCCAGGCTGTCGAAGTCCTGCGTGTACGGCACACCGACTGCGGTGAGCGGCGCCTGCGCCCGCACCGAACTGGCGCAGAGCAGGACGAGCACGAGGTACCAGGCGCGACGCCACATGCGCTGACTGAGGAACGAACTCGAGGTGGCGACACGCGTCATCGGGCGGCTCCCTGTGTGCTGTGGCCTACGTTACACGAGTAGCCGTGTGATACGAGACCGGACCTGCGGCGCCATCCTGAAGCGGTGATGTGACGACGATGTGAGGGGGCGTCGAGGCGGCCGATGGCAATCTCACCGTGTCGGCGGAGGCACTGGACCTGGCCAGACTTCGACGTCGATCGGCTTGAAGCGGTGGTTGTTCGACAGCTCGGCCGAGCAGGCCGTCACGCCAACGATCAGGTCGACCTCGGCGCGCAGATCGACGTAGTCACCGGCTCGTGACAGCGGCGGCAGCACCTGCAACGCGCCCGACGGTGCGATCTCGACGTTCATGAAGATGTTGAAGGTGGTCGGGATCTGATCTGGTTCGATGCCGAAGTGCGCCAGCGAGGTGGCCAGGTTCTCGAAGCAGCTGGGGTGGTGTCCGGACGTCTTGTAGAGCAACACGAACATCTCGGCGCTGCACGGAGTGTAGAGCAGGTCGTGGCGGCCGACCGTGTCGCCGGTGATCGTCAGCAGTGGCTGGCTCCGATTCGAATACAGCACGGCGCCCGTGGTCACGCGAATCGTGCTGTTGTAGTCGAGGGTCCGACCGGTCGACAGCCACTCCTTCGGATCGTCGCGCGAGAAGGCGATCAGGTCGGCGACCTGTTCCCCGAGCGGATCGGTCACGCGCAACGACGCCCCCCGATCGAGTCCGAAGGCGATGCCGGTCTGGGGGGCAATCCGCTGCCGGCTCACTCCTTGGCTCCCGGCGGCTGATCGCGCCGTACGTGGAAAGGACACTGCCAGTCACTGCCGACCTGGCGACCTGAGTACTGGGAGGCTTCCGAACGCTCACCGAACTCGGTCAGCATCGGGTTGACGCTGCCCTGAAGTGTACGCTCCGCCTCGCGGATGACCTGCTGCATGCGCGGATAGCGTCCCGACGATCGGAGTCGGTCGAACTGATCGTGCGGGTTGAAGATCAATGTCGGCCAGGCGAACCGCCGCGTCACCCGCGAACTGGCGGCGTGCAGGCCGACCACAAAGAACGCGGTCTGCGCGAAGCTGAACGAGAAGTGCGGATCGGCGGTGTCGGCGGCAACACCCTCGGTCCAGTCGTACTGGGCCGCGTCGAGCTCGTGCAGGTGTTGCAGTGTGGCCCAGAGCAGGCGCTCGAACGCCAGCTCGTCGGCAGGCAGCGGGCCGGCAAAACTCGCGACGAAGGTCTGGAAGTCGGTGTGCAGCGTCTCCCGATCCTGGATGAAGCTGAACAGATCCTTCGCCAGCCCGGCGCACGAGGCGGGCGATCCGAGCGCCTCGAACAACCCGAATCGGTAACCGCCCTGTCGGATCGCGGCCTTGGCACCGACGCAGCTGAAGTGTTCGTTGAGGGTCAGCGAGCGGAATCCATCATGGACGAACGCGGTCAGCGGCGACGGCGGCGTCCCGTCGGCGCCGACCAGGCGCTTGCCGTCGTACGAGCAGTAGTTGCTGTGCTCGCTCGCGACGGCGCTATCGAATGGATTGGAGATCAGCGTCACAGCGTGCACGTCTCACCCACTCCTCGGGTTGCTCGCGCTCGCGCGCCAGCGACAGGTCTTCGTCGTGGTCGCACCACGCGACCGCACACAGTCCCTGCGAGAAGCGCGTCTCCCAGGGCAGGTGGTAGGCTCCGGCATGGAGCCAGACCAGCACGTCGCCGATGGCCACGTCTGACGGCAACGGCACGCGCGCCAGGACGTCGTCGGTCATGCATGTCGGGCCGCAGACAGTGGTCAGGCGCGCCGGCCCGGTCCGCGCCGGCAGCACCAGCAGCGGGTGAGGGCCAGCATCGGCGGCGAGCGCGTGGTTGGTGCGACCGCCGTCGCAGATCAGGTAACGGCTGTCGGGCCGGACCTTGGCGTCGATCACCCGAACCGCCAGGGCCGACGCCTGCTCGGTGACGAAGCGCCCGTTCTCGAGCCAGAGCTCTTCGAGCTGTGGCGCAAACAGCGACCGTGCCGCGCCGATCGCATCAATCAGCTCGGCGAGTGCTGGTGCGGCCTCGGCCGGCCCCGGCAATCCCCCGCCACAGTCGAGGAAGCGGGGTCGGAAGGCCGCGGCGTCGCTGACCCGCGCCGCATGTTCGACCGCCCTGCGGTAGGCGCCCGCGGCGTGGTGGTGCTGGCCGAGGTGGAAGTGCAGGCTCAGCACGTCGGCGCCGGCGGCCAGCAGACGGTGCAGCGCGTGCACCGCCTCATCGGTGGTCATCCCGAACTGGCCACCGAACCGGTCGTCCCGGCGATCCCGCTCGTCGGGGGCGTGCACACGCACGCCGACGCGCCATCGACAGCGCAATGCCAGCGGCATCAACGCGTCGACCTCGGTGGCCGAGTCGAAGTGTACGCGTAGCCCTTCGATTGGATGACGTCCGAGCCAGCTGTGCTTGGCGACGCCGTTGACCAACAGCTGATCGACGTCACAGCCGAGCGCGCGGGCTGTCGCGAATTCCGATTCGCTGACTACTTCCACACCACGACCGGACCGGGTCCACCACTCCAGCAGACGCGGCAGCGGATGGGTCTTGAAGGAGAGCCACGAGCGGACCCCCGGGCCAACGCGCCGCTCGAGCTCGGCGAGCGCGGTTTCGACCGGGCGCACGCGCGTGACGTAACACGGCGTGCCGTACAGCGCCGCGGCGCGGTGCACGGCCTGCCGCCAGCAGTCCGCCTCGGGCAGGAGTGCTGAGGTCGCGACAGAGATGACGGCTGGGCGCTGGCGAAACACCACGGCAGCAACGTCAGAGCAACATCGTTGCCAGCACTCGTTGATGCGCACTATGCTCCGCATGCTGTGACTCACGCGATGACCTACCTGGTGCCGATTCGATCGCGGCGGCCGGTTTCCGAGGAGTTCCTCGCCTATCTCGCGTACCTGATGAATACCGCTGTGCTGGCCGATGTGATCGTGATCGACGGCTCCGATGACGGCGTGTTCGCAGACTTCGCGTGGCGTCATCCGTCCGGGGTCCGCCATGTCCCCGTGGCACCCGACCTCGCGACGCTCGCCAACGGCAAGGTCGCCGGCGTGCTGACCGGGATTCGCCATGCCTCGACGGCGTACGTGGTGGTAGCCGACGACGACGTGCGGTACGACGCGGCTGGCCTGGTCGCGCTGCAGCACGCGCTGCAGGACGCAGAACTCGTCAGGCCGCAGAACTACTTCGACCCACTGCCGTGGCACGCCTGCCTCGACACGGCGCGCACCTTGATCAATCGGGTCACCGGTGGCGACTGGCCGGGTACGTTCGGCGTCCGTCGCGCGGTGCTCGAGCGGACGGGTGGCTACGACGGCAACGTGCTGTTCGAGAATCTGGAGCTCGTCCGGACGGTACGCGCTGCTGGTGGGCGGGAGAGCCGTCCGCTGCAGTTATTCGTGCGGCGGCTGCCACCCAGAACAGATCACTTCTGGTCGCAGCGCGTGCGCCAGGCGTACGACGAGTTCGCGCGTCCGGCCCGCCTGCTGACCTGGTTGTCCGTGATCCCCGTGCTGGCGCTGGCCGCGCGCCTCCATTGGCTGCTGTTCGGTGGCGTGTTGCTCGCTCCGCTGGCGGTCGCCGAAGCAGGGCGCCGGGTCGGCAACGGCGTGCGCGTCTTTCCTCTGCGCGCGACGCTGGCTGCGCCGCTGTGGGTGCTCGAGCGGGGTGTGTGTGCGTGGCTGGCGGTGGCCGCGCGGGTCGCTCTGGGTGGTGTGCCGTACCGCGGCCGGGTGCTCTCACGGGCGGCCACGCCGTATCGGACCCTGGTGTCGAGGCATGCGTCCGCAGCGGGACCAGGGCCGCTGACATGACCAACGACCGCAGCCACGTCGCTGTGCCGTACCCGGCGATCGAGCCGGTCTCTCCCGGCACGGTGCGGCCGTTCTGGTCGGTGATGATTCCAACCTATCACTGCGCCGAGTACCTCGGGCACACCCTGCGCAGCGTGCTCGAGCAGGCGTTGCCAGCCGACGACATGCAGATCGAGGTCGTCGACGACGGCTCGGTGCGCGACGATCCGGCGTCCGTGGTCGCGGAGGTCGGGCAGGGGCGGGTCGCGTTCTTCCAGCAACCGCGCAACGTCGGTCCGCAAGCGACCTTCACCACCTGTGTGCGCCGCGCGCGCGGTCACTGGGTGCACGTCCTGCACGGCGACGATATGGTGCGGCACGGCTTCTACCAGGCGATGCGCCGCGGCAGCGATGGCAACCCGTCGATCGGCGCCGCGTGCTGCCGTGTCATCACCATCGACGAACGCAACCAATGGCTCGAGATGTCGGCGCCCCAGCAGCCGGATGCCGGCGTGCTTTCTGACCCGCTCACGCGGCTGGCGGTGTTCAACCACATCATGTTCCCGAGCGTGGTGGTCAGGCGCAGCGCGTACGAGCAGGTTGGCGGGTTCCACCCGTCGCTCTTTCACTCGGCCGACTGGGACATGTGGAAGCGGCTGGCGGCGCGCGTTCCGGTATGGTACGAGCCGGAGCCGCTGGCGCTCTACCGGATCCACACCCGCTCGGATACCTCCAGGCTGATGCAGACCGGCGCCAACATCGCTGATGCGCGTCACGCGATCGATATTGCCGAGGCGTATCTGCCAGCAGCGGACGCCGGCGCGTTGAGCCGCCGCGCCCGGCGCTATCACGGACTCTACGCCATCGAACTGGCGCGTGAACGGATACGTCGTGGCGACTGGGCGTCGGCCCGGGCCCAGATCCGCGCCGGCCTGCGGTGCGACCCGTCGCCGCGGGTGCTGGCCGCGGTGCTCGGCGCGCTGCTGTTCAGGGATGACCATGTCGGCTGAACACGTCACGTACAGCTACAAGGCGCTCTCAGGTGCCGATGTGCACCTGCTCCGTCAGTTGCTCGACGTGTTCGCGCTGGCCTTCGACGACCACGAAGCCTACCAGGGTGCCGTGCCCGGCGACGCCTACCTGCAGGCCCTGCTCGCCAAGCCGCACTTCATCGCGCTCGTGGCGCTCGCCGGCGACCAGGTCGTCGGCGGCCTGGCGGCTTACGAACTCGAGAAGTTCGAACAGGACCGGCGCGAAATTTACATCTACGATCT
The DNA here is from genome assembly GCA_013695405.1 of Acidobacteriota bacterium. GTDB lineage: Bacteria > Acidobacteriota > Vicinamibacteria > Vicinamibacterales > Vicinamibacteraceae > Luteitalea. The sequence continues at coordinate 7,291 of JACDAO010000152.1, forward strand.
GGCCGTCGATCAGGCGCACCGCCGCCGTGGCATTGCCAGGGCGCTGATCGCCGAACTGCAGCGCCTCGCGAGCGTTCGGCGCGCCTACGTCATCTACGTCCAGGCCGATCGCGGCGACCACCCGGCGATTGCGTTGTACGAATCGCTGGGCGTCAGGGAAGACGTGCACCACTTCGACATCCCCGTCGACGCCGCCAGGCAGTGAACTTCGCGCGCCCGGTCCGTTTCGGCACCGTGCTGATGCTGGACTCGACCGACCAGTACGGTCATGCCGACGACGGCGCGGCAATCGACGCCGAGGAACTGGCCCGCCTCATCACTGGCATTCGCGAGACCTGGCCGGACCAGCCGCTGCTGGTCAGCCGGTGGTCGCACGCGCTGGATCAGCCGCCCGTGACCGACAGTGCGCCGCCTGGCGCCGACGCACTGACGGTGACGCGCGACTTCACAGACGTGAAGCGGCTCGTCGGCATCTCGTCGGTCCTGCCAGAGCGATGGCTGGTCGTTCGGCCGAGCGTGCTGCTGCTGCCCGCGCAGGCGCTGCGTACAGCCGTCGAGTGGACCATTCGCCACACGCCCGACCTGGTGACCCTGGACGGCGTCGCGGCTGACGTCTTCTACGTCGCGAGTGCGCGCGCGGTGGCGATGGTCGCCGCCCTGGGCGGTGTGCCCGGGTGCGTGACGCTGCCGCAGGCACTCGAGCGGCTGACCGGCGCGGGTGGCGCGGATGACGAGGGTGCGCTTCGCGTCACGCGACTGACGCCGCGCGACATCGCCTGGCCCGATCAGGCGCTGGTCAGCGCGTTGGATCCGCGGGGCTGGCGATCGCAGCGACTCGGCCCGCTGCTCGCGCTGCCGTCGTCCGCGCGACTTGCCGAGGCCCTTCGCCGACAGCAGCACGCACTGGGCGACGCGCGATCGGCGCTTCGAGCGCAGCGCGACATGACCGGTGCGGCAACGCCAACCGACCGCAGGGAGGTGCTGGTGGTGGTGCCGTCGATGTATCAGTCCGGCGCCCAGGCGGCGTGGGCCGAGGTCGCCGGCTACCTGTCGCCCGCGCAGGCCGCCTTCGTGGTCGGACGATCGACGGTGCTGCAAGGCATCCTCCAGGCCACGGGATTTCGCGTGTTCGAGGTTGGCGAGGGGCTCGCCGCGACCAGTGCCGCGGATGCCGCAACCTTCTTCGCTGCCCTGGACGCCGTGCGACCCGCCGTCGTCCACTTCGACGGCGCCGAGGGAAACACCTGGGCGCCGGCGGTGTTCTCGCGCGGCGTGCGCATCGTGCAGCACGTCAGGCTCAACGCCGTCGACAGGTTCCGCCCGGTATTCGCCTACGCCGACGCTGTGGTCGGCGTGTCTCCCCATGTGGTCAGCGAGATTGCAGCCCGGGTGGGCACGGCGGTGCGAGTCGAGCACATCCCGGACGGCGTCGATGCTGCGGCGCGCGCGCCCGCTGCCGCCATGATGGAGAGGGCCGTGCTGACCGACGAGCGCACGGTGCAGTGCCTGTGCGTCGGTCGGGTGGAACCGGCGAAGGGGCAGCTGCGCGTCCTCGAGATCGTGCAGCACCTTGGCGCGCACCGCCGCTGCCGGCTGGTCATCGTCGGTCCATGCGGCAGCGACCCGGCCTACTGCGATGCGGTGAGCGATCGAATCCGCGCCGCGCCGCCGGACACCACCATCAGCTGGCGCCCGTTCACGTATCCGATCGCCGACCTGTATCAGCAGGCACACGTCGTGCTCGTCGGATCGCGCAACGAGGCCCTTGGGATGGTCGGCCTCGAGACCCTGGCGGCTGGCGGCCTGCTCGTCGCACAGCGGTCGACCGGGTACGAGTGCATCATTGACGCGTCGACGCCGGACGGCCTGTTGTACGACAGCGACGAACCGGCGTCGCGCGTGGCTGAGCGGATCGCGGCTGCGCTGCAGGACTTCGGTCGGTACTCGGTCAACGCCCGCAGGAAGGCCGCGGCATGCTTCGGTGCCAGCGAGTCGGCCGCGCGGCTGTCGCGCCTGTGGCGCGAGGTCGGCGGGCGCGGCTGAACCCCGCGCCTCAGATGCCGGCATCTCGCTCGCGTGCGTGCAAGCGGGTGATTCACTGACGCGCGCTCGCCCGTGTGCCGGTCGACGCGGCCGCGTATACTCACGCGCGAACCGTTCCATTTCTCCGAGGGCCACCCGCGATGAATCGACGCGCCTTCTTCGCCGCCCTGGCCGCCGCACCGGTCGCGGTCGCCCTTCGTCCACGATCGGCGGCCGCGGCGCTGCCGAAGGCGAAGATCACGCGCGTGCGCATTCATCGACCGCCCGAACTGAACCAACTGTTCAACCAGAGCAACATGGTGGTGACCGTCGAGACCGACATCGGCATCACCGGCATTGGCGAAGGCGGCGCCAAGGACACCCTCGAGCAGTGCGCGGGCACGCTGATCGGCAAGAACCCTTTCCAGATCGAGGCGATCTGGCAGGAAGCCTACATCGCATGGTTCTATCCGCCGGGCCGCGAGAAGACACACGCGCTCGGGGCGCTCGACCTCGCGCTGTGGGACATCAAGGGCAAGGCGCTCGGGCTCCCGGTGCACGAACTGCTCGGCGGCGCCACCCGGGACTACTGCGAGTGCTACGCCACTGGCGGCGCACGGCCTGCGGGCACGCCTCCGGACGCGCCACTCAGCCTGACCGAGCGCGCACGCGCGACGATGGAGGCTGGCTACCGGGCGTTTCGCATGGGTGCGGCGGACGTGCCGATCGGGGGCGTCTTCGACTCGCGCGCGGCCGTCAGGCGGATCGAGCAGGACTGCCGGGACGTTCGCGACGGGGTCGGTCCCGACGGCAACTGGTGTATCGATCTGCACCAGCGTTTCGACCTCAGCGACGCGGTGCGGGTGTGCAAGGTGATGGAGCCCTTCGATCCGTTCTTCGTCGAGGATCCGGTGCGCGACGAGCACGCGCTGATGGACCTGCCCAAGCTGCGGCAGATGACGACGGTGCCGCTGGCCCATGGCGAGGAATGGGGACTGCGCTGGGACTTCAACCGTCTGGTCGAGCAGCACGACATCGACTTCGTTCGTGCCACGCTGCCCAACGTCGGCGGCATCACCGAGATGATGAAGGTGGCGGCGATCTGCGAGACGCACGCCGTCGGCATCATCCCGCATTTCACCGGACCGATCGCCACCGCCGCGCTGGTGAACTGCATGTCGACCTTTGCCGGGCCCGTGATGCTGGAGTACAACTACGGCGGGCGACCAATCGACTACCTGCCTGAGTGCCTCGACTTCAGGAACGGCAAGGCATACAGCAACCAGCGCCCTGGCCTGGGTGTGACCGCCGACCTGTCGCGGCTGCCGGTCATCGGCGAGGTCACCGCGCCGGGACGCCGCAACGTCTACCGCCGGCCCGACGGCTCGCTGACGCACTGGTGAATGAGGCCCATTGCCATGGCCCGACATCTCACCGTGACACGACGCGAGTTCGCCACTTCTCTGTTGCTCGGCGCCGGCACGATCCTCCCGCCGCGGCTCGCCCGCGGCCACTCGCGACATCAGGGCGGCGCAGCCCGCGTGAATGGTGAGCGACTCAATGCGCGCCTCAGCGACCTGCGGCAGTTCGGCGGCACGCCGCAGGGCGGCACGCATCGCCTCGGGTACAGCGACGAGGACAAGCAGGCGCGGGTGCTCGTTGGGGAGTGGATGCTGGACGCCGGACTGACGCCCGAGACAGACCTGGCCGGCAATCTCATCGGACGTTCCGCCGGAAGCCGCGCGGACGTGCCGCCGCTCGTGTTCGGCTCGCACATCGACTCGGTGCCCGACGGCGGCAACTACGACGGCAACGTCGGCGTCGTGGCCGCGATCGAGGTCGCGCGGACGCTGCAGGAGCGGGGCGCCCGGCTGCGCCATCCCCTCGAGGTCGCGGTCTGGGCCAACGAGGAGGGCGGCCTGTTCGGCAGTCGTGCGGTCAGCGGTCAGTTCACCGCAGCGGAGCTGTCGCACACGACGACGAGCGGCAAGACGGTGGGCGAGGGGATCGCGTTCCTCGGCGGCGACTCCGCGCGCCTGGGCGAGGTGGTGCGGCGGCGCGGCGAGATCGCGGCGTACCTCGAACTGCACATCGAGCAGGGCGGCAACCTCGAAGCCGAACGCACCGCGATCGGCATCGTCGAGGGGATCGTCGGCATCCGGCAGTGGGACGTGACCGTGACCGGCGTGGCGAACCACGCCGGTACCACGCCGATGGACAAGCGCCAGGACGCGCTGCTGGCGGCCGCGCGCTTCATCGAGCTGGTCAACCGCGCGGTCACGTCGACACCCGGACGGCAGGTCGGCACCGTCGGGCGCCTCCAGGCTCGGCCCGGGGCGACCA
>JACDAO010000166.1 GCA_013695405.1 Acidobacteriota bacterium
GTCACGAGCATCAGCACCGCGCGGGCGATCTCCAATTCGCCGCCCCAGCGTTGTAACGGCGTCGCCGCCGCGACCGCGCCCTTCTCGTCCTCGGTCATGTCCGGCGGCGGTAGGATTGGGCCCGGCGCAATCGCGTTGACGAGGATGCCGTCGTGGGCCAGTTCGAGCGCGAGCGCCTCGGTCAGCGCTTTCACGCCGGCCTTGGCCACGTAGTAGGCCACGAACCCGGGGTAGCCCGGTCGGCCACTGGCGGGCAGCCAGTCGGAGAAATTGACGACGTGCGCCTGGCCGCGCCGGCGCAGCAGCGGCAGCGCCGCGTGGGTGACGTAGAAGGCCGACGACAGATTGGCGTCGAGGTCGCTGCGCCAGGCGTGCTCGTCGATCGCTTCGAGGGGCCGCGACACGTAGGTAGAGGCCATGTTGACGACGATGTCGAGCCCGCCACAGTCGGCCTCGATCGCGCCGATCAGGGCAGCACAGTCTTCCGGTCGGCTGACGTCGGCCCGCACCACCAGCGCCCGCCGGCCCAGCGCCCGCACCCGCGCCGCGGTGGCCTCGGCCTCGTCGCGGGACGATCGATAGGACAGCACGATGTCGGCGCCGGCGCGCGCCAGTTCCTCGGCGACGACCTGCCCGATGCGGCGGCCTCCGGTGACGAGTGCAACCCGACTGGTCAGCATGAGCTTACATCCGGTACAACATGAGGTAGACGATCACCCCGGTCACCGACACGTACATCCACAGCGGCCAGGTGATGCGGGCAATCCGGCGGTGCCGATCGAACCGCGACGCCAGCGCGCGGCTGACGGTGACCAGCGCCATCGGCACGATGGCGATCGCCAGCAGCACGTGCGAGATCAGGATGGCGAAGTAGACCACGCGGATCGGCCCGGTGCCCGTGAACGGCCGCGAGCCGACCTGCGCGTGGTACGTCAGGTAACTGACCAGAAACGCCGCCGAGGTCGCCAGCGCGGCGAGCATCGCGAACCGATGCGCGGCGATCCGCTTCGTGCGAATGAAGACGTACCCCGCGAGGAGGAACGCGGCGGCCAGCGAGTTGAGCCCGGCATTGAGCGCGGGAAGGTCGGTCACGGACATGGGGGCTCAGGGCTCGTCCGACTTCCGTTCCTCAAGGTACCCGCGTGGCGATCATGAACAGCCAGATCAGCGGCAGGTACAACAGCGATCCGAGGAACAGCTGACGCGCCGACTTGCGCTGCAGGTCGCGGGCAAAGCGCAGGGCGAGCCCCAGGAAGAGCAGGCCGAGGGTCAGCGCCACGCCGAAGTACAGTGGCCCGGCCAGGCCGATCAGGGCCGGGGCCAGGCTGACCGGGATCAGCGCCGCTGTGTACATCACCGCCTGACGGCCGGTGCTGCGGCCGTTCGGCTCGACCACCGGCAACACCGGGAAGCCGGCACGCCCGTACTCCTCACGGAACAGCCAGGCCAGCGCCAGGAAGTGCGGCATCTGCCAGAGGAACACGATTGCGAACAGCAGCCAGGCCTCGCGCGACAGCATGTTGGTGGCCGCGGCCCAGCCGATCACCGGGGGCAGCGCCCCGGGGATGGCGCCGATGACAGTGGCCAGAGACGACCGGCGCTTCATCGGCGTGTACCAGATCACATAGCTGGCCAGCGTCGCGAAGGCGACCAGCGCGCTCAACTGATTCACGCCGAGGGCCAATTGCAGTAGCCCGGCGGCGCTCAGCAGGAGCCCGAACGCAAATGCCCGGCGCGGCGTCATGCGGCCGTCTGGCAGCGGCCGGAGCCGGGTCCGCGCCATCAGCGCGTCCACGTCCTGCTCGTACAGCTGGTTGAACACCGCTGCGCCGCCGGCGACCAGGGCGGTGCCGACCACCGCATGGGTCATCGCCAGCGGGTCGACGTGGCCGCCCACACCGAGCCAGTAGCCCGCGCCGGTCGTGAACACCACCAGCAGGTTCAGACGTGGCTTGGTCAGCTGCAGGTAGTCAGCGAACCGGTTCGACGTGAGGGGCAGGGCGACGGCGTGCGACCGCATGGCAGGCGTGCCGGGTGAGGCCCGACCTGCCAAGTATACCGGCTCGTCTGCTGCGGCGACGGAGCTGTCGTCAACTCGCCGGGGCGACCGCGGCCACCGACTGCGGCCGCCCGGCGGCGCGGAGCTTGCGCAGGACGCGATCCTCGACCCACTGCGCGCTCCACCAGTCCACCGGCGTCACGAACTCGCCGTGCAGCAGCATCGTGAAGTGGAGGTGATCGCCGCCGGCCAGGCCGGTCGCACCGCTGCGCCCGAGTTCGCCGTCGATCTCGACGGTCTGTCCCTCCTTGACCGCGATTGCGCTGAGATGCCCGTACAGCGACTGCAGGCCCATGCCGTGGTCGACGATCACGCAGTTGCCGTAGATGCCGAGGTAGCCGGCAAACACCACGGTACCGCGGTTGGCGGCCTGGATCGGCGCGTGCTGCAGCGACGCGAGATCGAAGCCGAGGTGAACCTGCTGGTCGACCGGCTTGCCGTTGTAGACATAGGTGCGGTCATCGGCGAAGCCCGCCTCCACCGCCGAGTTGACCATCTGGCGGAACGGCCCTCTCCACAGCATCGACGGCGACGACCTGGCGCGGCCGATGGTGCGGATCGCGTCGTTGTTCTGCTTGCGCAGGTCGCGATTGATGACCAGGTAGGACGTCAGCAGGTCGCTCTGGTTGGGCACCTGGAGATCCGGACTGTTCTGCAGGATCGACGGCACGACCCGCTCGAGGAAGGCGTCGTCCAGGGGGATCGTGCTCTTGCGGAACCGCTTCGGGAAGACCCGGTTGTCCAGCGAGGCCCGCCCCTCGTTGCCGGCGTCGTCGCGGGCCCAGAGTGAGACTGACGTCGAGGGCGGCTGGTTGTACAGAAAGGGAAAGAACGCGACCCGCAGTCCCGGTGCCG
>JACDAO010000175.1 GCA_013695405.1 Acidobacteriota bacterium
GACGTGCGCCGCGGCGCGAGACGAGCGCCCGACTGCGGCGTCGACTCCGGTCACGCCCACCGCCGGTAAGCCGATCGTGACCAGATGGGCGACCAGCCGGGTGTTGATGGTTCCAGCCAGCACCGAGATGACCGCCGCGAGGCTGTCGGGATCGGTGATTCGCAAGCCGTCCACCGCTTGCCTGGCGACGCCGCGTCGTGCCAGCTCGATGTCGATCTCTCGCCCGCCGCCGTGCACCACCACCAGCGGTCCTGTCGCGGCCAGGCCGGCCAGCGCCTCGCCGACGGCCGCCAGTCGCTCGGGGGTCTCCACCAGCTCGCCGCCGAGCTTGATCACCACGGGCGCAGACGTCACAGCAGCCCCGCCGTGTCAGGCACACCGCACAGCAGGTTGAAGTGCTGCACCGCCTGTCCGGCCGCGCCTTTGAGCAGGTTGTCGAGCACGGCGACCACGATCAGCCGGCCGGTGTCCTGGTCGATGCGCCAGCCGATGTCGCAGAAATTGGTGTGGGCAACGTGCTTGATCTCGGGCAGACGGTCGCCTCTGAGGCGTACGAAGAAGGCGTCGGCATACGCCGCCCGGAGCGCCTCGTCGACCTGCGCCGCGGTCACGCCCGGGGCCAGCCGCGCGTACACCGTGGCCAGGATGCCGCGGTCCAGCGGCACCAGATGCGGCGTGAAGGTGACTGGCAGGCCGAGCGCCTGCGCCATCTCCGGTGCGTGGCGGTGCGAGAACAACCCGTAGGCGGCAACGCTGCCGTGATTCTCGGAGAAATGCGTCCGCTCGCTGGCGCCCTTGCCCGCGCCCGAGATGCCCGACTTGGCGTCGACAATGACGTCGTCCTGGATAAGTCCAGCACGCGACACCGGCAGGACCGCCAGCATCGCTGCAGTCGGGTAGCATCCCGGGCACGACACCAGCCGGGCGTCGCGGACCCGCGCGGCCTCGAACTCCGGCAGCCCGTAGATCGTGCCGTCAGGCAACGGATCGGGGGTCGCGGGGTAGTGGCGGGCACGGAGGGCAGGGTCGACCAGCCGGAACGCCCCCGACAGATCGATGACTCGATGGCCCCGCGCCAACAGCTCGACCGCTGCGGCCGCCGCGAACGCCTCGGGTGCACTCAGGAAGACCACGTCGCAGCCATCCAGCGCCTCGGGCCGATAGCCGGTGATCTCGCCGTCCCACAACCTGGTGAGGCCAGGCAGCGTGCGGGGCTGATCGGACTGGCTGGAGCCGAGCGCCGCGCGCAGGTCGGCGTGCGGATGGCGCGCGAGCAGCCGGACGAGCTCCTGCCCGCCGTACCCGGTGGCGCCGACGACTCCGACTCCGATGCGTTGCTGTCCGTCTGACATGTGAATAGTTATACAGATGAACGACCAGTATCAACGGCCGTTCTGGCGATTGCAAGCCGAATTTCTCGACCTACCGGCCCCGGACCTCGTGTTAGGATGCATATCGCTGCATAAAAATGAAAATTTCACGACACGGCGTCATCCTCGACGTCATCGAACGGGAGACCATCTCCAGCCAGGAGATGCTGCGCCAACGACTGGCAGTGCGCGGCTACGGCGTCACCCAGGCCACGCTGTCGCGCGACTTGAAGGAGCTCGGCCTGGTCAAGCGCCCGACTGACGGCGGCTACCAGCGCCCGGGTGCCTTTGGCGCGGGCTCGCCGGCCGACGCATTGAGCGTCCTGCAGCGTACTGTGGCCGAGTTCCTGACCCGGGCCGACCGGACCGAGCAACTGGTGTTGCTGCGCACCGACTCCGGGCAGGCCTCGCTGCTGGCGATCGCCTTCGACCGCGCCACGCTGCCCGACGTCTTCGGCACCATCGCCGGGGACGACACCATCCTGGTGGTGTGCCGGGACGCCGACGCGGCGCGCGCTCTCATGGAGCGGATGGACGTCTGGCGAGCCGGGCCCTCCCAGCCGTCCCCGTCCGCGGCGGTCGACCACATGCACCATGTCTGAATCGCGGGTGCTGCTGGCCCATGCGGGCGATGCCGAGACGCTGTGCGCCATCCCGTGGCTGGCCACGCAGGGCGACGTCGTGACCGTGACGGTGGACGTCGGGCAGGGCGACAGCCTGCTGGCCGTCCGCGAACGGGCGCTCGAGGCGGGCGCCGTCCGCGCTCATGTGCTCGACGCGAGGGAGGCGTTCGCGCAACGGGTGCTGCTGCCGGCGTTGCGGGCCGGCGCGATCGGCTTCGACGGCGATCCGCATGCCGCGGTGCTGGCC
>JACDAO010000609.1 GCA_013695405.1 Acidobacteriota bacterium
TCGGACGGCGGCGTGCACAGCCACCAGGCGCACCTGCACGCGCTGCTGCGGATGGCCGCGGCGCGCGGCGCGACCCGGGTCTTCGTGCACGTGCTGACCGACGGCCGCGATACCTCGCCCAACGGCGGGCGCGGCTACCTCACGGAACTCGAGGCGGTGCTGGCCGAAACCGGCGCCCGCATCGCCAGCGTCTCGGGCCGCTACTACGCGATGGATCGCGACCGGCGCTGGGAGCGGACCGCGCTGGCCTACGACGCGATCGTCGCCGGACGGGGCGCCACCGCGGCTTCCGCCAGCGAGGTCGTCGAGGCCGCCTACGCGTCAGGGATCACTGACGAATTCGTGGTGCCGACGGTGATTCTCGACCGGCACGGCGCGCCGGTCGGGCCGATCGACGACGGCGATGCGCTGCTGTTCTTCAACTTCCGCGCCGACCGGGTGCGGCAGTTCATCCGGGCACTGACCTCGCCAGCGTTCGACGGGTTTGCGGTACCGGTGCGGCCGCGGGTTGTGTTGACCACTTTCACCGAGTACGACCCGTCGTTCGACGCGGCCGTGGTGTTCCCGCCCCACCCGGCCAGCCATTACTTCGGCGAGGTGCTGCAGGCCCACGGCCTGACCAACCTGCGCCTGGCCGAGACCGAGAAGTACGCCCACGTCACGTATTTCTTCAACGGCGGCGGCGAAGCCCCGTTCATCGGCGAGGACCGGGTGCTGGTGCCCTCACCCAAGGTGGCAACCTACGACCTGCAGCCAGCGATGAGTGCCGACGGGGTCGCCGATGCGTTCGTGGCCAGTGTCACCGAGCGGCGGCACGACGTCATCATCTGCAACTTCGCCAACCCAGACATGGTCGGGCACACCGGCAAGCTGGAGGCCGCGGTGGCGGCGATTACTGCGGTGGACGCCTGCCTCGGTCGCTGCATCGACGCCTTGCTGGCAGTCGGCGGCACCGCCCTGGTGACGGCCGACCACGGCAACGCCGAACAGATGTGGGACTACGAGTTGAACGCGCCGCACACGGCGCACACCACCAACCTGGTGCCGGTGGTGCTGGTGGGTCCAGCGGTGACTGGCCGGACGCTCCGCGACGGCGCCCTGACCGATGTCGCGCCGACGCTGCTGCATCTGCTCGGCTTGCCGCAGCCGGCGGAGATGACCGGCCGGAGCCTGCTGGCCTAGGTCCGGCGGACGAGGCGCCGGCCAGGCCCGCGCCCCCTCACTCGACTTCCTCCGCGAGCGCGTCGGGAGCAATGCGCAGCGACCGCAGGAAGCGTCGATCGTTCTCGGTCATCGCCACGTGGCGCGTCGCATGGGAGGCCCGTGCCAGGATCACTTTGGTGCGTGCCTTCTTGCCCAACCGGGTGGCGAAGCCGATCTCGGCGTCCAGCGTCACCCGCATGTCGTAGCCGGCCTCCCGGGCGCGGGCCCGACAGGCCTCGACGCGTGGATCGGCAGCCACGGCGTCGGCCATGGCGTCCGCCAGTTCCTTCGCCAGTCGGTTCACGGTGTCGTCCACGCTGGTCTCCCTTCACGCACGCGAGCGCTGGCCGGCGTGCCGCCCGACCGGACACAGCGCACCCCCCGGGGGTGGCGCGCTGCGGTCTGGCGCTGGCTGCAGGTCATGACGAGGAAGCCGTCTGCGGTAGTCGGGGAACTCCCCGCGATTGTATCGGCCGCGATCCGGACAGGTCAAGGCAGCCGCCGATTGCTGGTACGATGCGCCGGGCTCCGGCCGAGCCCGACCCTGTCATGGCCCTGTTGTCGGTACGTCAGTTGTCCGTCGCGTTCCCTGCAGGTGACCGTTGGTTGCCGGCGGTCCAGGACGTCAGCTTCGAGATCGCCCGCGGCGAGACCCTCGCCCTGGTCGGCGAATCGGGCAGCGGCAAGTCACTGACCGCCTATGCCCTGCTCGGTCTGGTGCCGCGGCCGGGCCGGATCGTCGGCGGCGCGATCCTGCTCGACGATCGCGATCTGCTGCAGGTCCCCGAGGTCGAGATGCAACAGGTGCGCGGCGCGAAGATCTCGTTGATCTTCCAGGAGCCGATGAGCGCCCTCAACCCGGTGCTGACGATCGGCAGCCAGCTGGTCGAGGCGATGACCGTGCACGGCCTCGGCGGACCCAATCCGCGCGCCACCGCGCTCGACCTGCTGGCCACGGTCCGGATGGACGACCCGCCGCGGCGCTTCGCCGAGTATCCGCACCAGTTGTCCGGCGGGTTGCGGCAACGCGCGCTGATCGCACTGGCGCTGAGCTGCCGGCCGGCGCTGGTCGTCGCCGACGAGCCGACCACGGCGCTCGACGTCACCATCCAGGCCGAAATCCTCAACCTGTTGCGACAGCTGAAGCTCGAATTCGGCCTGTCCCTGCTGCTGATCACCCACGACCTCGGCGTCGTCGCCCACACCGCCGACCGGGTGGCGGTGATGTACGCGGGGCGGATCGTCGAGCAGGCACCAGTCCGGCAGCTGTTCCGGGCGCCGGCGCACCCCTACACCCAGGCCCTGCTCAAGGCGATGCCGGGGTCGGTCCACAGCACGCACCGCCTCGAGTCGATCGATGGGCAGGTGCCCTCGCTGCGCGACCTGCCGCCGGGCTGCGCCTTCGCGCCACGCTGCGCCTGGCAGCACGAGGCCTGCGTGGTCGCGCCGCCCGAGTTGTATCCGGTCAGCCCGGTGCATCAGTCGCGCTGCGTGCTGGTACGTGACGCGGCCGGGATGCCGCGCGCGTGACGCCGCTGCTGCAAGTCGATCGACTCGGCAAGCGCTTCGAGCAACGCCGCCTGTGGCGCGCGCCGCGCGTCACCGATGCGGTCCGCGACGTCAGCTTCTCGGTGCTGCCAGGCGAGACCTTCGGCCTGGTCGGTGAATCGGGCTCGGGAAAAACCACCACCGGCCGCTGCGTGCTGCGCCTGATCGAGCCGACCACCGGGCAGGTGCGGTTCCGGGGTGAGGACGTGCTGGCCCTCGATCGCACCCGTCTGCGGGCGCTCCGGCGCCAGATGCAGATGGTCTTCCAGGATCCGTACGGATCGCTGAACCCGCGGCATCGCGTCGCCACCATCCTCGAGGAGCCACTCGACATCCACCGCGTCGGCACGCCGACCTGGCGCCGCGCGCGTGCCATCGAACTGCTCGAACTGGTCGGCCTCGATCGCGACGCCATCACCCGGTACCCGCACGAATTCAGCGGCGGCCAGCGGCAGCGGATCGGCATCGCCCGCGCCCTGGCGCTCGAGCCGTCGCTGATCGTCGCTGACGAACCTGTGTCGGCGCTCGACGTGTCGGTGCAAGCGCAGATCGTCAACCTGCTGTCCGACCTGCAGCGGCAGCTGTCGCTGACCTACCTGTTCATCTCGCACGACCTGCGGCTGGTGCGGCACATCTGCTCGCGCGTCGCGGTGATGTATCGCGGACGAATCGTCGAACTGGCGCCGGTGGCGGCGCTGTTCGATACGCCGCGCCATCCTTACACGCAGGCGCTGCTCTCGGCGGTGCCGGTGCCCGACCCGCGCAAGGAACGCCAGCGGCACCGCATCGTGCTCGAAGGCGACGTGCCCAGCCCGGTGAACCCGCCCTCCGGCTGCCGTTTCCGCACCCGCTGTTGGAAGGCGCAAGACGTGTGTGCCGAGGTGGAACCGCCGCTGGTGGATCACGGTAACGGGCAACAAGTGGCGTGCCACTTCGCCGAGGTCGCCGCCGTCGTCTAGCGCGCCAGGTGTCGGAGGCTGCGCCCACCGAACCGGCGCAGGGTAACGATGCTGCGATCGGGCAGGAGCAGCCGCAGTCGGCCGAGCGGCGCGGCGGCCAGCGCGACGCCTTCGTGGAACGTCCACGACGTCGCCACGTCGAGGGGACGAGACAGCCAGGTCGACGAGCGCCAGATCACAATGCGCCGGTCGGTGACTCCGATGACGAAGCCGCCCCGGGGCAGGCTGCGGCTGGCGCGCCGCCGGTTCGTCGCCATCACGCGCTCGGCGCCCCGCAGCGTTTCATCGTGCTCCAGTGCCGACTCGAGCGCCTCGCGATGGCGCTGCGCCCAGGCGTTCACGGTGCGAGTGTACGAGTGCTTTCCCAGCCGTCCGGTGCGCTAACTTTTTCCCTCCACGTCGAAGTGGCGGAATTGGTAGACGCGCGGGACTAAGGATCCCGTGGGAGAGATCCTGTGGGGGTTCAAGTCCCCCCTTCGACACGACAATCTGATAATCTGATCTGCGTGTCAGAGGTAAGTGCCACCGACGCTGCTCGGAACTTTGCGGATCTGCTCGACGCAATCGAGCATGACGGTGCGCATTTCACGATCGTGCGCCGCGGTAGAGCCATCGCACACCTAGAGCCGGTCCGTGCCGGGCGTGGCGCTGAGGTGAAGCAACTGCTGCGCGAGGGTCCAGTGGACACCGCTTGGAGTGACGATCTCGCATCCGTCCGTGGTGTCGTCGAGATTCAGTATCGAACGTGACCAGGCTGCTTCTCGACACCACTTTTCTGATCGACGCGGAACGCGACGCTGCCTCCCTGAACGAGGCGATCGCAGATGACGATGACGCCGCGATCGCCGCTATCACGGTTGCCGAGTTGCGGGTCGGTGCCGAGCTAGCCAGCGGCCGCCGACGCGTCGCTCGCCGCTCCTTTGTCGACCGGGTGGTGGCGGCGCTGCCAGTCGTCAATTACGACCTCGCGGTGGCCGAGGCTCACGCCAAGCTCCTCACCCATGTCCGACGGGAAGGGACACCGCGTGGCGCGCACGACTTGATCATCGCTGCGACAGCGGTAGCCGCGGCTCGATCGATCGTCACTGCAGACCGAAGCGCGTTCGAGTCACTACCCGGC
>JACDAO010000198.1 GCA_013695405.1 Acidobacteriota bacterium
ACGTGGCCCGGCGCAACGCCATCCTGCACGGCGTCGGCGATCGGGTGACCTGGCTGGCCGGCGACCTGCTGCTGCCGACCGCGGGGCGTTTCGACGTCATCACCGCCAACCCGCCCTACGTCGCCCAGCGCGACGCGCCCGGCCTCAGCCCGCAGGTCCGCGACTTCGAGCCGTCGGTCGCGTTGTTCGGGGGGACGCTCGGCCTGGATCTCGTGACGCGCCTGCTCGCGCAGGCTGCCGAGCGGCTCACCCCGGAGGGTTGGCTGGCGATGGAGTTCGGCGACGGTCAGGAAGAGCGGGTGGTGGCCGCCGCGGTCGCGGCCGGCTTTCGCGTCGATCGAGTCGTGCCCGATCTGCAAGGCATCGCGCGTGTGCTGGTGGCGCACCTGCCCTGATCGACAGGCTAGCCCGGCGGCCAGCCGAGCGAACGGCCCGCCAGCAGGTGCAGGTGGATGTGGAAGACGGTCTGCCCGGCGTCGGCCTGGCAGTTGAAGATGGTGCGATAGCCGCGCTCGCCATAGCCCCGCTCCTTGGCCAGCATCGCCGCGCGGTACTGCATCGTGCCGACCAGCCCGGTGTCCTCGGGCGTCAGGTCGTTCAACGAGGCAATGTGCCGCCGCGGAATGATCAGGCAGTGCAGCGGCGCCTGCGGGTTGACGTCCTCGAACGCCAGCACCGCGGCATCCTGGTAGATCACCTTGGCGGGAATCTCCGCGCTCGCGATTCGGCAGAACAGGCAACTGGACATCGGCGAATCATAGCCGGGACCACGGTTCGCGGATCGCGGTGTGGCAGCCCGCCGGACAAGTCCGGCGGCTACGCACTCCCCCAGCTCCAGCTCCGCACTCCCCCAGCTCCAGCCGAGCCCGTACAATGAACTGTTCATGGCCGACTGGAAGAACTCCGTCAATCTGCCCCGCACCGACTTCCCGATGAAGGCCAACCTGCAGGTGACCGAACCTGCGGCGATTGCCCGGTGGGAGGCGATGGACCTGTACGGACAGATTGCTCGCGCCCGCGCCGGCAGCCCGAAGTACGTCCTGCACGATGGCCCGCCCTACGCCAACGGGCAGATCCACATCGGCCATGCCCTGAACAAGGTTCTCAAGGACCTGGTGGTCAAGTCGCGCTCGATGGCCGGCTTCGACGCGCCCTACGTGCCGGGCTGGGACTGCCACGGGCTGCCGATCGAGCTGCAGGTCGACAAGGAACTCGGCTCGAAGAAGCGCGAGATGAGCCTGGCCGACTTCCGCCGCGCCTGCCGCGCCTACGCGCAGCGGCACGTCGCCGAGCAGTGCGCCGACTTCAAGCGCCTCGGCGTCTTCGGCGACTGGAGCCACCCGTACCTGACGATGCAGTACGAGTACCAGGCGGCGATCGTCCGCGCGCTCGGCGCGTGTGTCGGGCAGGGCCTGGTCTACAAGGGCAAGAAGCCGGTCTACTGGTGCATCAGCGATCGCACGGCGCTGGCCGAGGCCGAGGTCGAGTACGAGCCGCACACCTCGCCGTCGATCTACGTCGAGTTCCGGCTCGATCCTCGAGATGCCGCGACGCTTGCCGGCCGCGTGCCCGGCTTGGGGAGACGAGACGTCTCGGTGCTGATCTGGACGACCACGCCGTGGACCATCCCGTCGAATCTGGCGGTGGCGTTTCACCCGGCCTACGACTACGCCGCCTACGACGTGGACGGACGGCTCGTGATCGTGGCCGAGGCGCTGGCCGCCGCGACCTTCGCCGTGGCCGGACGTGCGCCTGGCGAGCCGGTCGCGCGCGCCACCGGCGAGGTATTCGACACGATCCGTTTCGTGCACCCGCTCTACGCACGCGCGTCGCTCGGCGTGCTGGCCGATTACGTGACCCTGGAGCAGGGCACCGGCGTGGTCCACACCGCCCCCGGCCATGGTGCCGACGACTTCGCGACCGGCCAGCGCTACGGGCTGGAGACCTACGCGCCGATTGGGCCATCGGGCCACTTCCTGGACAGCGTCGAGCTGTTCGCCGGCCAGAAGGTCTGGGACGCCAATCCGAAGGTGGTCGAGGCGCTCCGCGAACGGGGCGCGCTGTGGCACACCGAGACGTATGAGCACAGCTACCCGCACTGCTGGCGGTGCCACACGCCGCTGATTTTTCTCGCCACCCCGCAGTGGTTCATCGCGATGGACGGCGATCGGTATCGAGAGCGGGCGCTCGAGGCGGTCACGACGGTCGAGTGGCTGCCGGCCTGGGGCGAAGAGCGCATTCACAACATGCTCGCCAACCGTCCCGATTGGTGCATCTCACGGCAGCGTGCCTGGGGCGTGCCGATCCCGGCGGTGACCTGCACCACCTGCCGCGAGTCCGTGCTGACGACGGCGCTGACCGATCGGGCGGCTGCGGTGTTCCTCGAGGATGGCGCCGACGCCTGGTACGAACGGCCGATCGGCGACTTCCTGCCGGACGGGTTGACCTGCGCGCACTGCGGCGGCACCGAGTTCGACCGCGAGCGCGACATTCTCGACGTCTGGTTCGATTCGGGCACCAGCCACGAGGCCGTGCTGGCGGTGCGCCCCGAGTTGCGCTGGCCGGCCGACATGTACCTCGAAGGCAGTGACCAGTACCGCGGCTGGTTCCACAGCTCGCTGCTGGTGGCCCTCGGCACCCGTGGACAGGCGCCGTACCGGTCAGTGATCACGCACGGCTTCGTCGTCGACGAGGACGGGCGGAAGATGTCCAAGTCGCGCGGCAACGTGGTCTCGCCGCAGCAGGTGATCGAGCAGAGCGGCGCCGAGGTGTTGCGGCTGTGGGTCGCGATGGTCGACTACACCGAGGAAGTCCGGCTCGGCAAGCAGGTGCTGGCGCGCACCGTCGAGGCCTACCGCAAGATTCGCAACACGCTGCGCTATCTGGTCGCCAACCTCGATGGCTTCGACCCGGCCACCGATGTGGTGCCCGCCGACCGCCTGCTGGAGGTCGATCGCTACGCGCTGGCGCGCTACGCGCAGGCCGCGGCGCGGATGCGCACCGCGTACGACGGCTTCGACTTCCAGGCGATCTTCCACGAGATCAACCGGTTGACGGTGGTCGATCTCAGCGCGTTCTACTTCGACGTCTCCAAGGATCGTCTCTACACTTTCGGCGCCACCGCCGAGGCGCGGCGCTCGGCGCAGACCGCCATCTACGTGATCGCCGACGGCCTGACCCGGCTGCTGGCCCCGGTCCTGCCGATCACTGCCGACGAACTGTGGCGGGTGTTGCCCGGGCCGCGCGAGGCCTCGGTCCATCTCGCCCTGTTCCCCGACGACGTCGGAACCTGGAGCGACGAGGCGCTGGTCGAACGCTTCGCGGCGCTGCTCGATCTGCGCGAGCTGGTGAACGGCAAGCTCGAGACGCAGCGGCAGGCCAAGGTGATCGGCACCTCGCTCGAGGCAGACGTGACGTTGGCCGGGACCGGCCGCTTCGCCGATGCCCTGGCGCTCGATCCAGACACGCTCGCCACGCTGTGCATCGTCAGCCGCGCAACGGTCACGACGCCGTCGCCGGACCAGGCCGACGACACCCTCGACGTGCAGGTGAGCCGCGCCAGTGGTGTGAAGTGTCAGCGTTGCTGGCGCTACGTCGATGCGATCAGCGATCAGACGGAGAGCGAAGGCCTGTGCGACCGCTGCGCCGACGCGCTCGGGCTGGCGCGGGGCGCCGTGCCGGCATGAGCCAGCGCGTCCCGCCCTGGCGCCGCCTCGAGGTGTGGCTGCTGGTCGTGCTGGTCGGACTCGATCAGCTGACCAAGTGGATGGTGCTGCAACGGATCCCGCTGCACGACACCGTGCCGGTCATCCCCGGGTTGCTCAACCTCACCTACGTCCGCAATACAGGGGCCGCGTTCGGCATGCTCAACGCCAGCGAGTTTGCCGGCAAGCCGCTGGTGGTGGCCGGGATGGCGCTGGCCGCGCTGCTGGGCATCCTCTGGTACGCACAGCGTTTCGCCGGCGAGGCCTGGCCGTCGCGGTTCGGGTTCGCGATGATTGCCGCTGGTGCGGTCGGCAACCTGATCGATCGTGTGCTGCTCGGCTTCGTCGTCGATTTCGTCGACGTCTACGCCGGCGGCTGGCACTTCTGGGCCTTCAACGTCGCCGACGCCGCGATCAGCGTCGGGGCGATGCTGTTCGTCGCGGATGCGCTGTTCTCGAGGCGTCATGTTCCCGAAACTATTTGAGCTCGGACCACTGACGGTGTACTCGTACGGCGTGCTGCTGGCCGCAGCATACCTCGGCGGCCTGCAGCTGGCACTGGTCCGGGCCCGGCAGCGCGGCGTCGATCCGTCGCGCGTGATGGACCTCGGCATCTACATCATCGTCAGCGCGCTGATCGGCGCCAAACTGTTGCTGGTGCTGGTGGACGCCGACCACTTCCTCCGCAATCCCGGTGATCTGCTGTCGTTGGCGCGGTCGGGTGGCGTCTTCTACGGCGGCCTGATCCTGGCCGTGATCGTCGGGCTGTGGTACGTCCGCAAGCACGACCTGCCGACGTGGCGCGTGGCCGACATCATCGCACCCGGCATCGCCTTCGGCCACGTGGTCGGTCGGCTCGGCTGCTTCCTGGCGGGCTGCTGCTACGGGCACGAAACCCAGGTGCCGTGGGCCGTGACGTTTACCAACCCGCTGGCGGCCGAGAACGTCGGCACGCCGCTCGGCGTGCCGCTGCATCCGACCCAGCTCTACGATGCCGGCGCGGAAGCCGTCATCCTGGCGCTGATGCTGCTCTTCGAACACCGCGGCCGACCGTTTCCGGGACGCACGTTCTGGGGCTACATGCTGGTCTACGGCTTCTCGCGTTTCGTGATCGAGATGTTCCGTGGCGACCCTCGCGGGATGGTGTTCGGCAATGTGTCGACGTCCCAGTTCATCTCGCTGCTGATCGTGCCGCTCAGCCTGGTGATGTTGTACTGGCTCTCGCGTCGGCGGTCGACGCCGGTCGAGAGCGGCGCCCGCACGCCTCGACCCGCACGAGCCTGACCTGCATGCCTGATCACCAGGACGACCCGATCGAGGTCGGAGACGAGGCCCGCGACGACGGCGAGGACATCACCGTCGAGGTCGGCGAGGAGGAGGCCGGTCAGCGCGCCGATCAGGCACTCGCCGCGCTGCTGTCCGGGGTGTCGCGCTCGCAGGTCCAGCGCCTGATCAAGGACGGGCGTGTCCAGGTCGATGGCCAGCCGCTGACCAGAACCAGCGAGACACTGGCGGAAGGCACGATCCTGACCGTGCATCTGCCGGCGCCGACCCCGTCGGACGCCACGCCCGAGAATCTGCCACTCCACATCCTCTACGAAGATGACGACATCGTGGTGGTCAACAAGGAGGCCGGGATGGTGGTGCACCCGGCGGCGGGACATGCGACCGGGACACTGGTCAACGCGCTGCTGCACCACGTGCGCGACCTGAGTGGCGTTGGCGGCACGATGCGCCCGGGCATCGTGCACCGGCTCGACAAGGGTACCTCGGGCGTGATGGTGGTGGCCAAGAACGACGCCGCGCATGCCGAACTGTCGCGACAGTTCCACGACCGTCACGTCGAGAAGGAGTACGTCGCGCTGGTCTGGGGGCTGGTCCAGCACGGACGGCGGATCGAGGCGCCGATTGGCCGCGACACCAAGTCACGGCAGAAGATGACCACCCGCGCGCGGCGATCACGCGCGGCGGTGACCCGCGTCACCTGGTCGCTGCACCTGCCGGGGGTCTCGTTGATTCGGGTGGCCATCGCGACCGGGCGGACCCACCAGATTCGCGTCCACCTCAGTTCGATTGGCCATGCGGTGTGCGGCGACGCCACCTATGGCGGCATCCCGCGCCGGATCGCGCCGCACCTCAAGGCACTATCGTCGCTGCAGCGCCCGTTCCTGCACGCCGAGCGGCTGGTGATCACCCATCCAACCGACCACCGACGCATGACGTTCGAAGCCCCCCTGCCCGCCGACCTGACCGGCGTCCTGGAGCAGCTCGACGCAGCCGTCGAGCGATTCGGCTACAAGACGACGCAGATTCAGTAAGCTGACAAATGGGGGCCGGGAGCTGTCCGCGCGTAGCCGTCGGACTTGTCCGACGGTCTGCTCCCGCCGAACTGCTCGATCGCGTACCGGGAGCCACATGAGTGTCATCGAGTCGATTACGAAATTCGAGGGCCGCGTCTTCACGGTGTCCCGCGACCGGGTGCGGCTCCCGCACGGCGTGGAGTCGACGCTCGACGTCGTGCGGCATCGCGGCTCGGTGGTGCTGATCCCGATGCTCGACGATGGGTCGGTGATGCTGGTGCGGCAATACCGGCACGCGATCGGTCAGGCGGTCTGGGAGCTGCCAGCCGGTAGTCTGGATCCCGGCGAGGACGCCGACCGCGCCGCTCGCCGTGAGTGCCACGAGGAAATTGGACTGGTGCCCGACCAGGCCGAGTGGGTCGCGTCGCTGTATCCGTCGCCGGGCTACACCACCGAGCTGATGCACTTCTATCGGCTGACTGGCCTGCACACGCCCGAGCAGACCGCCGCCCAGGACGAGGACGAGCACCTCGAACCTCGCCCCTTCACCGTTGAGGCGTTGCGGGCGGCCGTCGCCAATGGCGAGATCGTCGACATGAAGACGGTGGTGGCCTTGCAGTTCCTGCCGGCCATCAGCCCGAAATGACGACAGCCGCCTCCGGTAGACCCGGACGCGGCTGTCGGCGTACCTGCAGGAACCGGGACTCAGCTGGTCATGTCCATCAGGATGGACGTGCTGCCCCGACGGGTGGACACGAATTTCTCCCGTGCCGCCGCCAGCTCGCGTTCCTCTTCGCAGTCCTTGCAGCGGAGCGCGAATGGCAGCGCCCGCAGTCGCGGCTGTGAAATTTCCTCACCGCACTCGTAGCAGAAACCGTAGCTGCCCTCTTCGAGCCGGCTCAGCGCCTCGGTCACACGGCTGAGCGTCTCGGCCTTCATCTGCATGAGGGCAATCTCGATGTCCTCCTGGATGTCGGACACCGACGCCTCTTCGGCATCGACCACACCCTGGGCCGAGTCGGCCGGTCCGATCGCGCGTACCGCGCGCATCTTGCTCTGGATCTCGGTGCTCAGTTCGCGGCGACGGTCTTCGAGGATGAGGCGAAGTTCTGCGTATCGATCTGTATGAATAAGCTGGGTGGACTTCCTGTTCGCTTTCACTGTCCACGCTCCTTTCGACGTTAACCTGTGTGCCGTTCCCATAAGCACGGCTCGTGCCACGAGTGACTGCCGCGTCGGGACGCCGTCCGTGCCTGCTCGGGCACGTGGGCCAGCGCCGACGGTATGCGCGGGGGTTGGAGGTCCCGGTTGCGCGCCCGCCAGTGACCAAGGTCAGGCGCGGGGCGGCGGCACGTGTGAGTCCCTCCAAGGCCTCAACAGCGCAAGCCGTACAGCAGAAACGGTTTGCCGCTCGCACAGGAGCAGCGAACATGAGGCCCGGCGACAATACAGCGAGTTAGACGCCGCGTCCCCGGGGATGGTTCTCCGCTGTACGATCGTCGTCAGACGAGGGCAGCCCTGTCCTTCCGCGGGTGCAGTTGTAGCCGGTTACTGCACACGCATGGAAGTCCCGCGCCGCGGCAGGACCATCCCGCGCTCGAGCAGCAGGCGTTCGGTGACCACATGACCGTTGCGCTCCCAGAACGCCAACGCGCGCACCAGGCCGGCCGGCGCCTGCATCGCGGCGCGCTGTCCGACTTCTCCGAGGACATCGGCATAGAGCGCGAAACGTTCAGCCAGGTCGCTGAAGATAGGGCCGAGAACGGCAGACTCCTGCACCAGCGCCCCGTAGGCGAAGCCGCCGAGCGTGCGGTAGTACGTCGCCGTGCCGCCGCGCGGCGCGAAGAAGCCGCCGGCCAGCAGGGCCGCGTCGGCGACCTGGCGCAGGGCGCGGGAAGGATGAGGACACCGCTCGTCGAGCGCCGCCGCGAGCCGCAACGCCAGCGGCCGGGAATCGGACAGGGCCGCCGCAGGGCCATCGCTGTCGCTGCGCATCGCGTCGGACAGCAGGTGCACGACGTAGCAGGCGGTCGCCTCGGGGGCGGGCACGCCTTGCTGCGCCATCGCGCCTTCGACCTGTTCCTTGAAGAACTCCACGAGCGATGCGTGGGCAATCACCGGCATGACTGACCTCCTCGAGTGCTGGAACGGAGCGCCGGAGGCGCCCGGGTCACGACATACCGACTCGACAGCAAGTCGTGTTCCACTCGACTCTGGCCGCGGGGCGAGAGCTGGCGCGACGCAGGCTGCCGAGGCCCCTTTCATTTGCCGTTACCGGCAGGACGCGTTTGTCATCACCCGGCCGCAGCGCCGCCGGTGCCGAGACACGCCGGCGCCTCGGCTACGCTGTGCTAGACTCGGGAGTTCGCGCGTCCGGCGGCCGTCATCCGACGCCCAACGCACCGAGGAGACGCGCCGTATCAGCCCCATGGCCAATCGTTGTGAAGTCTGCGGTAAAGGTCCCACGTTCGGCAACAACATCAGCCACGCGCACAATGTGTCGTCGCGGCGGTTCAACCCGAACCTGCAGTCGGTGCGTGCGCTGGTCAACGGCGCCGCCAGGCGCCTGAAGGTGTGCACCCGCTGCATCCGCTCGAACAAGGTCGTCAAAGCCGCCTGAAGTAGCGACCGGCTGACGGCGCACGGGCCAGACCCTGTCCGCCTCCGCCGATGAACTTCTGAACTTCTGAACCGTTAGGACGCGCGTTCGGCCGCGCTGCTGGTGCGCTCGACGGTGAGCACGCCGGGCAACGCCTTGACCAAGCGGATCACCTTGTCCAGATGTTTGACGTCCTGGATTTCCAGCGTCATCTCGATGTAGCCCTGTTCCTGGTCGGTGGTGGCCTCCATGGTGCGGATGTTGGTGTTGATCGCCGACACCTGGCTGCTGATTGCCGCCAGCATGCCGCGGCGGTCCTCGACCTGGATGCTGAGGCGCACCGTGTACGGCGCGTGCGTGTCCTCGCCGGTGTCCCACTCGACCTCGATTCGGCGCTCCGGGTCGTACAACAGGTTGGTCACGTTGCGGCACGAGGCCGAGTGCACCGACACGCCCTTGCCGCGGGTGATGTAGCCGACGATCTTCTCGCCGCGAATCGGGTTGCAGCACTTGGCGCGGAACACCAGCAGGTCGTCGGCGCCGCGGACCCGAATCTTGTCCTCGCCGCCGGCCCGCGGCCTCAGCACCTTGCGCACCGCCGCGACGAACGCCCCGTCGGGCGGCTTCTCCTGCAACTGCTCGTTCGGCACCAGCTTGCCGAGCAGCAGCCGGGCCGTCAGTTTCCCCCAGCCAACCGCCGCAAGCAGGTCGTCGGTCCGCTGTGATCCTGATTCGGACGACACCCGCTGCCAAGCCTCGGCCGGGATGTTCTTGGGGTTGACGTCGTAGCGCCGCGCTTCCTTCTCGAACAGCTTGCGCCCGAGCTCGACCGATCGGGTCTTCTCCTCGAGCTGGATGAAGTGCCGGATCTTGTTGCGTGCCCGCGAGGTGGTGACGAAGGTCAGCCAGTCGCGGCTCGGCTTGTGGCCGCTCTGGGTCAGGATCTCGACGATGTCGCCGTTCCTGAGCTGGTGGCGCAGCGGCACCATCTTGCCGTTGACGCGGCCGCCGACGCAGCGATGGCCGACGTCGGTGTGGACCGCGTAGGCGAAGTCGACCACCGAGGCGTCGCGCGGCAGTTCCTTGAGTTCGCCGCCGGGCGTAAAGCAGTAGATCTCCTCGGGATAGAGGTCGATCTTCAGGTTGGCGATGAACTCGTGCGGGTCGCGCACCTCCTGCTGCCATTCGAGCAGCTGCCGCAGCCACTTGAAGTATTGCTCGTCGCGTTGCGCCCCGATTCGCCCCTCCTTGTACTTCCAGTGCGCGGCGATGCCTTCCTCGGCGATCCGGTGCATTTCCTCGCTGCGGATCTGGATCTCGAACGGCAGGCCGCGGTCGCTGATCACCGAGGTGTGCAGCGACTGGTAGCCGTTGGGCCGCGGCATCGCGATGAAATCCTTGATCCGGTCCGGCACCGGCGACCAGGTCTGGTGGACGATCCCGAGCACCGCATAGCAGTCGCGCACCGAGGTGGTGATCACGCGCAGCGCCACCAGGTCGTACACCTGGTCGAGGTCGATGCGTTGCCGCTTCAGCTTGAGGTAGATGCTGTACAGGCGCTTGATGCGGCCGTCGATCAGCAGCACCGGCACCTGTGCCTCGGCCAGTTTGGCCAGCATGGTCTCGCGCAGCTCCTCGATCAGCCCCTGTGTCGCGCGGCGGCGCTGCTCGACCTTGTCGCGCAGGTCCTCGAACACCTGCGGCTCGAGCGCCTTGAAGGCGAGCTCCTCGAGCTCGTTCTTGACCTTGCTCATCCCGAGCCGGTGGGCGATCGGGGCGTAGATGTCCAGCGTTTCCCGAGCGATCCGCTCGCGCTTGTCGTCGGGCACGTGGCCGAGGGTCCGCATGTTGTGCAGGCGGTCGGCGAGCTTGACCAGGATCACCCGGATGTCGTCGACCATCGCCAGGAACATCCGGCGGAAGTTTTCGGCCTGTTGCGCCTCCTTGGAGGAGAACGGGAGACTGCTCAGCTTGGTGACCCCCTCGACGACGTGAGCCACTTCAGGGCCGAACAGCTCCCGCACCCTGTCCATGGTGGTGAGGGTGTCCTCGACGACGTCGTGCAGCAGACCGGCGGCCACCGCCACGACGTCCAGACGCATGTCGGCCAGCAAATTGGCCACCTCGAGCGGGTGGATCAGATAGGGCTCACCGGAGTGGCGTAGCTGCCCCTTGTGTTCCCGGGCGGAGAACACGTAGGCCCGGCGCAGGAGCTCCAGGTCGGCTTCGGGGCTGTAGCTGCGGACCTTGTCGACCAGGTCCTCGAACCGAATCATGCGGGTCGGTGTCTAAACGTCGTTGTCAGGAAAAGAAAAAAGGTGCCATGATCATAGCCCACGCACCTCGTCTTGACCGTGGAACGAGCGCTCTTTATACTCGCGGTGTTTTGCGTCTGGAAATGACCCTGGCCGGCTGTTGTCGGCCGGCCCTCTTGCACGACGCACAAGGGCTGACCGGGTGACCCGTGTCCGCCGGGCCCCGCCACCGAGCGGGGCGCGCAAGGAGAAGCTGCCATGTCGACGCGGTTGACCATTGTCCGGCTCATTGCCGTGGCCGGACTGAGCGTGTCGCTCACCGCCTGCGGCAAGCTGGGCGCCCAGAAGTCGTTCAAGGACGGCATCGCCGCCTTCCAGCAACAGAACTATCGGGAGGCGATCAAGGAACTGGATGACGCGGTCAAGTACGAGTTCGAGTACCGGCCATACGCCTACTTCTACCTGGCCAACTCGCACGACAACGCGTACAAGGCCACGCGGAAGGGCGACCCGGTCAACGACGGGCACCTGCCGGCGGCCGAGAAGTACTACCAGATGGCGCACAAGGAAATCGACCCGGCCTCGCGCGAGGGCCAGGGCGCGATCTTCAAGAAGCGGGCGCTCGAGTACATGGTGGGCCTGTACGGCCCTGACAAGCTGGATGCCCCGGAGAAGGCCGAAGAAGTCGGCAAGCAGATCGTGGCTCTCGATCCGAAGGACGTGAACAACTACTTCGGAATGGCCCAGCTGTACAAGAACGCCGGGCGCATGGAAGAGGCCGAGGAGATGCTGCTCCGTGCTAAGGAAGTCGCGCCCAACAGCGTGGACGTGCAGCTGCAGCTCGCCGGCTTCTACAACACGCAGGGCGACTTCGACAAGACCATGGAAGCGTTCGAGAGCCGCATCCAGCTCGAGCCGAACAACCCCGAGGCGTACCACACCGTGGCCGGCTACTTCGAGGAGAAGGTCCGCAAGGACTACACGCTGAAGCCCGCGACGAAGGTGGACTACATCAAGCGCGGGCTGGAGGCCGAAGACAAGGCGATGGGCATCAAGGGCGACTACGTCGAGGCCATGGTGATGAAGAACCTGCTGCTCCGCCAGCAGGCGCTGGTCGAGAAGAAGCCGGCCAAGCAGCAGGAACTGCTCAAGGAGGCCGAAGCGCTGCGCGACAAGGCCATCGAGACCCGCAACCGCCTGCAGGGCGGGGCCGACGCTGCCGCTGCCAAGGGCGAGGGCGCCAAGAAGTCCAATTGAGACCAGCCCTCACCGGGCGCGTCCGAACCGTATCTCGACAAGGGGCTGACGCGCGTCAGCCCCTTTGCCGTGCTGGAGCACTCCCCGACCGGGCAGTTTACGCCATCGAAATACGCCGCTGTTAGCCTGTCGGCAGCTTTTGTCCAGTCCGATCATCGGACGTCCGCGCTGCGCGCCGTCAGGGCGTGGCAGTGCTTCCCCGCAGGATCAGTAGGAGACTTTCATGGTGAGTGCGTTTCAGCGGCTGCGTGACATGCGATCGAATCGGCCTGCGCGTCCGCCCGCGGCCTGGTGGCGCGTGCCGGCAGTGGCGCTCGTGGCCCTGCTGGCCGTGACCGCGCCGGCGCGCGAGGTGCTCGCGCAGGGTGTGACGACCGGGTCGATGAACGGCGTCGTGACCAATGCCACGCAGCAACCGGTGGCGGGCGCCAGCGTGATCGCCATCCACACGCCGTCCGGCACCAACTACGAGACGACGACGCGGGAGGATGGTCAGTTCACGTTCCCGAACATGCGCGTCGGTGGCCCGTACATGGTCACGGTGACGTACGTCGGTGGTGCCAGCGCCTTCGAGCCGGTGACTCGCGAGGACGTCACGGTGAACCTTGGCGTCGCCACCGACCTCGCCCTCACGGTGCGCGGCATCGCCGTCGAGGAGAGCGTCACGGTGACCGCATCGACCGACGCTGTCTTCAGCTCGACCCGCACCGGCGCCGCCACCACCGTGTCGCGCGACCAGATCCAGCAACTGCCCAATGTCAGCAACCGCCTCGAGAACTTCACCCGCCTCACGCCGCAGGCCAGCGGGTCGTCCTTTGTCGGCCAGGACAATCGCCTGAACAACATCACGGTGGACGGGTCGTACTTCAACAACTCCTTCGGCCTGGCCGGCGCCCCCGGCGACCGCACCGGCGTGGCCCCGATCTCGCCGCAGGCGGTCGAGCAGATCCAGGTCAACGTGGCGCCCTTCGACGTGCGCCAGGGCAACTTCGTCGGCGCCGGCATCAACACCATCACGCGCAGCGGCGGCAACGCGTTCCACGGCTCGCTGTATCGCCAGTTCCGCGACGACAGCATGGTCGGCACGCAGGCCGGCAGCAACGTCGTCAACGTCGGCACCTTCGAGTTCGCCAACACCGGCGGCTGGGTCTCCGGCCCGATCTGGAGGAACAAGGCCTTCTTCTTCTTCAACGTCGAGGACGAGAGCCTGACCGAGCCGGGCACCACCTTCCGCGCCAACACCGGCGGCGAGGCGGCCGTCGGTGGCGTCACCCGCGTGCTCGCCTCCGACCTGAACAACCTGAGCAGCTTCCTCTCGAGCAACTTCGCCTACCAGACCGGCGGCTTCCAGGCCTACGACCACGAAGTGCCGGCACGACGCTATCTCGTCAAGGGCGACTACAACCTGAACGCGAGCAACAAGATCACGTTCCGGTACACGCACCTCGACTCGATCAGTGACGTTCTGGCGAGCAACTCCTCGTCGCTCGGCTTCGGGAACCGCCGCGGCAGCACGCAGGCGCTGAACTTCCAGAACACCAACTACCAGCAGCTCGAGGAAATCCGATCGGGCATCGGCGAGTGGAACGCGACGTTAGGCAACTCGATGGCCAACTCGCTGATCGTCGGGTATACGAAGCAGAACGAGGACCGCGCGATCCGCGGCACGGGCGCGCTCTTCCCGCTGGTCGACATCCTCGACGCGGGCACCACGTACACGTCGTTCGGCTTCGAGCCGTTCTCGCCGCGGAACCAGCTGAAGTACGACACGTTCCAGGTCCAGAACAACTTCACCAGGTTCGCCAACAAGCACACGCTGACGTTCGGCGGGACGGCGGAGCGGTACAAGTCGACCAACGTGTTCTTCCCGGGCTCGCAGAGCGCGTATGTGTACAACTCGCTGGCCGACTTCTACACAGACAGCAACGACTTCCTCACCAACCCGAATCGCACCATCTCGCCGGTCAACCTGCGCCGCTTCCAGGTGCGCTGGAGCAACATCCCGGGCCAGAACGAGCCGGCGCAGCCGCTCGAGGTGCTGTACGGCGGCGCCTACGCGCAGGACGAATGGGCGGTGCGCGACAACCTCAAGATCACGGCCGGCATCCGCCTCGATGTGCCGAACTTCGGCGCCACCGGCTTCGCCAACGCCAATGCCGACGCGCTCACATTCCGCAACGAGGACGGATCGCCGGTGCAGTACGCCACCGACAAGCTGCCCGATCCGAACATCCTCTGGTCGCCGCGGGCGGGTTTTAACTGGGCGGTCGACGAGAACCGCAGCACGCAGGTGCGGGGCGGTACCGGAGTGTTCACGGGTCGTCCCGCTTACGTGTGGATCTCGAACCAGATTGGCAACACGGGCGTGCTGACGGGTTTCGAGCAGCTCGACAACACGACGGCGCGGCCGTTCAACCCCAATCCTGACGCCTACAAGCCGGCCAACGTGACTGGCGCTCCGGCCTCGGCCTACGAGTTGGCGCTCACCGACCCCGACTTCAGGTTCCCGCAGCTGTGGCGCACCAACCTCGCGGTGGACCAGCGCCTGCCGTTCGGCCTGACCGGCACGGCCGAGTACATCTACAACCGCGACGTCAACGGCGTGTACTACACCAACGCCAACCTCCCGGCGGCGCAGACGACCTTCGCCGGCGCCGACGCCCGCGAGCGCTGGACCAGCAACCGCATCCACGCCAACGTGTCCAACGCCGTGGTGCTCAAGAACCAGAATGTCGGCCGCTCCTGGAACCTCGCCGGCACGCTCGCGAAGAACTTCACCGGCGGCTTCCTCAAGGGTGCCTACAGCTACGGCGAGGCCAGGAACACGGTCGACCCGGGCTCGATCGCGTTTGGGTCCTGGAACAACAACCAGCACGCCGGCGACCCCAACAACCCGGGTCTCGGCTACGCGGTCGGCTCGCCCGGCCACCGCGTCTTCCTGGCAGGCGCCTACACCAGGGAGTACTTCTCCTTTGGCGGCACGTCGGTGTCGTTCTTCTGGGAGTCGCGCACCATCGGCAGCACGTCGTACACGTTTGCCGGCGACCTCAACGGCGATGGCGGCACGAGCAACGACCTGATCTACGTGCCACGCGACGCCTCGGAGATGAACTTCCAGACCTACAGTGCGTCCGGACGCACCTTCACCGCCGCCGAACAGGCCGCCGCGTGGGAGACCTACGTGTCGCAGGACGACTACCTGAGTGGCCGCCGCGGCGAGTACACCGAGCGTGGCGCCATCTTCCTGCCGATGGTCCATCGCATGGACGTCAGCCTGACGCAGAACTTCTTTGCCAGCATCAAGGGACGCCGTCACACGTTCCAGGTGCGCGCCGACTTCCTCAACGTCGGCAACATGCTCAACGAGGACTGGGGCATCGGCCAGCGCCTGATCAACAACCAGCCGCTGATCGTGCCGACGGCGGCCCAGGGCGGCGTGGCCGATGCGCAGGGCCGCGCCCAGTACCGGCTGCGCGCCATCAACAATGAGCTGATGACGCGCTCGCTCGAGCCGACCGCCGGCCTCGGCGACGTCTACCGCTTCCAGGTGATGCTGCGGTACCTGTTCTAGGGGGACAAGGCTTCGGGCCACAGGCTGCCTGTGGCCCGTCGCCCGCGGCCTGTAAACGCCGCACGGCGAGCGGGGGATCGCTGGCCGTAGCGGTCGGACTTGTCCGACCGAATGCGCGCGACGAAACCGCGGCGGCGATGCGTGGCAATCGCCTCAGACGGAATCGATGCGCGGCGTCGTGACACGAGTGCCTCGTGCGCCATTTGGCGGACGGTGGCGTTCGCGACGACCTGCGGCACCCGCAGCAGCATATGGAAACCGGGCACCGGGCACCGGGACGTGTTACACGCGGACACCGAGAGCGCGCAACTCCTCGCGGCACTGCGCCGGGCTGGCGAAGTGCACCGAATGCATGCCGAGCGACGCGGCCGCGGCGACGTTGGGCAGGCTGTCGTCGATGAACACCGTGCGTGCCGGTTCCCAGCCGGTACGTGTGAGGGCCAGCTGGAAGGCCGCGGACTCCGGCTTGGCCACGCCGTCCACACCGGAAATGATGATGTCCTCGAACCAGCCCAGGAACGGGTAACGGGCCAGGGCCACAGGGAAGGTCTCGGCTGACCAGTTGGTGAGGGCAGCCACGCGGTAGCCGCGCGTGCGCAAGCGGTCGAGCAGGTCGACGCTGTCCTCGATCGCCCCGCCCAGCATCCGCTCCCAGCCCGACTTCCACTCCGCGATCAGCGTCGCGTGCTGCGGGAACAGCGCCTGACGCTCTTCGATGGCCTGATCGAAGGGCTTGCCCATGTCCATCTCGTGATTCCAGCTGCTCGGCGCGATGTGGGTCAGGAACCACTCCATCTGCTCGGCGTTGTCGAACCGATCAACGTAGTGCAGCCGCGGGTCCCAGCGGATCAGCACGTTGCCCAGGTCGAACAGCGCTGCTTCTATCACAGGAGAACAGGAATCGGGAGTCTGGGAGCCGTCACGTGGTCAGGCACTCACCGCTTCGGGCGAGCCGGCGGAACCGGCGCGCTGACACGACGACGCCGGCCCTGGCGAAGGGGCCGGCGGCTGGAGGAGAGGTGCGAGGCGATGCTGGTGCGACGAGGATGTCCTAATTCGCACCCGCTGCCGGGGCGCCGCCGGCGCCGCGCATGCCTTCGGTGACGATGCCGACCTTGTCGACGCCGGCACCGCGCGCGGCGTCGATGACGTCGATGATGCTCCCATACGGCAGAGCGGGCGCGCCGATGATGAACATCGTCTTCTCCTTGCGGGCCTCGAAGATTTCGGCCAGCCTGCTCTGCAGATCAACGAGCGTGACGTCCTGGTTGTTCACGGCGATGGTGCGGTCGGCGTTCACGTTCACGACGATCTGGGTGCTGTCGGTGGCCTCAGCGGCGGCCCTTGTTTCCAGGGGCAGGTTGATGTCCGTCCCCTTCTGAGTCATCGGGAGCGCCGCCATGAAGATGACGAGCAGCACCAGCAGCACGTCGATCAGCGGCGTCACGTTCATGTCCGAACTGGCAACCGGCAACTCTCCCGTGAGAACCCGCTCGGCGCCGTGGTGCTTGTGAGCAGACATGTCAGTTCCCTCCCGCGTCGGCCTTCTTGCGCGTCTCGGTAATCAGCGCCACATTCTCGATGCCGGCCTCGCGCAGCTTGTCCATCATGCTCATGATCGCGCCGTAGGGCGCGTCGGTGTCGCCCTTCAGATAGACGATCCGCTCGGCCTTCTCTTCGAGCGCGAACTTGATGCGATCGACCGCCTCGCGTTCCGACACGGGAATGCTGTTGACGAACAACTGTCGCTGCGAGTCGACCGCCACCACCGTCTGATCCTGGGTGTCCGGTTTCTCGGTGGTGTTGTCGGCCAGCGGCAGCTGGACGTTCACGCCCTTCTGCAGCAGCGGCGCGATCAGCATCATGATGATGAGCAGCACCAGCATGATGTCCACAAGAGGAGTGACGTTGATGTCGGCCTTGATGCCGCCCTTACTGCCACCCGTGCTCATTGACATGGTGACTTCTCCTGGTCGGGCACGCGCGACACGGGCGCTCCCGCTGAACCGGCCGCCGGACGAATCCGGCGGCTACACCGCTTCGATCCTACGCGCTCTTCTTGACGAAGTAGTCGACCATCTCGGACGAGCTGTTGTCCATCTCGACGTTGAAGTACTCGAGACGGCCCGTCAGGTAGTTGTAGAACCAGACCGCCGGAATCGCCACCAGCAGGCCGAGTGCGGTTTCGACCAGCGCCTCGGAAATACCGGCCGAGACCGACCCGATACCGCCCGAGCCGGTGGCCGCGATGCCCTGGAACGCCGAGATGACGCCGACCACCGTGCCGAGCAGACCGACGAACGGCGCGGTCGAGCCGATCGTGGCCAGTGAATTCACGCCCTTCTTGAGGTCATTGCTGGTGAGCGCCGTGGCGCGCTGGATGGCGCGGCGAACAGTGTCCAGAAGGTCGTCGCGGCTGAGCTGCTGCCCGCTCTCGGTCTGGAACTGATATTCCTGCAGTCCGGCGAGCACGACCTTGGCCAGGTGGCTGTAACGGAAGTTCTTGGACTGCGAGATCGCAATGGCGTCCTTCAGGCGACCTTCCTTGAGGTGCTTGGCCACTTGCGGCGCGTAGAGCTTCGACTGCTTGCGCGCGTTGTAGTAGGTGTACCACCGCT
Source organism: Acidobacteriota bacterium (assembly GCA_013695405.1). Lineage (GTDB taxonomy): Bacteria > Acidobacteriota > Vicinamibacteria > Vicinamibacterales > Vicinamibacteraceae > Luteitalea. The sequence continues at coordinate 18,305 of JACDAO010000198.1, forward strand.
CGACGAAGACGCCGACCGACCAGAACGACATGAAGAAGAGCACGTACGCCACCACCTTGGCGACCAGGCCCATCTGGTTCCACATGTGAATCAGATCCATACCACCCATTGCGATCCACCTCCTCCTGGATGATCCCAGGGATGCGCGGACGGCTCGGTGTCCCCGGCCGTCCCCTAGAGTCGTTCGAGTCGTCTCGACCGGTTCCAGACTGTTGACGATGGCGGGTCCCTGCGCGGCCGGTGACCGGCGGGAACCCAGTTGACTACTGCAACGTAAAGTTCACCGTGACGGTCATGATGACCGGCACCGGGACGCCATTGAGCAGCGTCGGCGTGTACACCCATTGCTTGACCGCGTCGAGCGCCGCCTGATCCAGTAGCGGGATGCTGCGGAGCACGCGGGCGTTCTGCACCTGGCCACTGGGCCCGATGGTGGCCTCGATGATCACGACGCCCGACACGCGCGCCGACTGGGCAATCTGCGGATAGACCGGCTTGATGTCACGGGTCTTCTTGGGCGGCGCGATGTTGCCGCCCACGCGGACCGGCTTGGCGGGGGGCGGGGGG
>JACDAO010000225.1 GCA_013695405.1 Acidobacteriota bacterium
CGATGTTGTGGGCGTCGTAGTAGACCGCCACGAAGTCCGACCCGATCGCGTCCAGCAGCTTGATGTTGTCCTCGGCCGAAATCCAGTCTTCGAGGCCGACGACGACCTCGTATCGCTCGGCGTAGCGCGCCACTTCCCTCATCATCGCGATGAAGGTGTCGACCTCGGCCTGGTTCGCCATGTCGATGTGGCTGTCGCCGAGAATCGGCAGCAGGATGTTGTTGGTGCCGAGGTTGTGGGCGACCTCGACCGCCTCGGTCAGCAGGATGCCGGCAGCAGGATTGGTGTGCAGCGGCATGCGCAGTTTGCCCGGCGAGCCGATGGCGAGCGAGCAGATCTGGATGCCGTTGTCGAGCGCGGCGCGCTTGTACGCTGCCTGGGTCTTCGGGTCGCGCAACGTCGGCGCCGTGCCGTCGGTCGGATACTGCACGCTGACCTGAATGCCGTCGAGGCCGATTTCGCGCGCGAGCGCGATCTTGGTGATGTCACCCCGTTGCCCCAGGTTCCAGTCGGTCATCCCGACTCGCACCGGCACCGGGTTGACCGTCGCCCTGGTCCCGGTTGGCCCCGCAGCCTGTGTCTGACCCAGTGCCGGCACCGCCGCGGATGCCAGCGCCGTTTGCGTCACGAAATCCCGTCGCGTCATGAACATACATATCTCTCCAGCTGAACACCGTCACGCGTGGCCGCCACGTGCGCGAGGGTAGTGGCGTGATCGCCGCGGCTGCCGAGGTGCTGGTGGTCGTCAAGGACGACGGCGAGGGCATCGTCGAGGACGTGCACGGTGGACGGGTGTACGCCGAGAGCGCCGGCGTTGGTCGGGGCGCGACCTTTAACGGTGTCGCTGCCGCTCTCGCGGGTCGACGAACGGCAGATCGAGATGCTCCGGCGCTGACGCGGCGACGCGCCGGAACTGGGATGCGCCGCCGTGGCAGCGCATCCCCGACCACTGGTCGACGGTCAGTACACCGTGCGCGAACCGGTCGTGGAGCCCGGCCCGGACGTCGTCCCCGTCGCGGTGCTTGACCCCCCGGTGGCACGTGTCCAGGCGTCGCGCACTGCTTCCTTGATGCTCGCCCACGTGCTTTGGCCGCGGTGCTCGTAGCTGTTCCAACCCGTCTCCAGGTCGGATTGCACATCGTCCCACGAGCGCCCGCTGTAGCGCGTGGCGGCATCATGCCCGTAGCGGTAGCCACCCTGCAGCTCGTCGTAGCTCCGATCGGCTCCGTAGGGGCGCGTGTTGTAGTTGCTGCGCCAGTATGTGTCGTCGTCGTTCCACTGATCAGCCATGTGAATAGCCTCCTGCAGCGAAGCCGTTGCAAGAGAGGCACCACGTGCACGCGCCTAGCTGGTCGGTTATGGGTGAGATGGCGGGTTAGACGCGAGCAGCAACGTCCGGGCACGAGGCGCACGCGAATGGAAGGACTGGAACCCGGCCACTACGATGACTCCACCTAAAGGCCGAGATAGGCAGTGGCAAGGATTCAAACAGAGAGCAGCGAGATTGAACGGTCGGGAGCCGCAGACGGTAGCGTGGGCGCCGAGTGTAACGCGAGCCGCTACTGCGGCGGCAGCGAAGGACTGCCGACCGTGGTGCTCGTGACCAGTGGTGCGCGCTTGTCCGGGTAGACCGGTGCGACCGGAGTCGGCAGCGGCTGTTCGGCGATCCGTCGTGACAGGAACTCGAGCGCCGCGTCGAGCTGGGCGTCTTCGCCCGTGAAGGTGGCGTGGGGCGGGTTGTCGACGACGATGTCGGGGTCGACGCCGTGCCCCTCGATCAGCCAGAGCCCATCAGGCCCGAAGACACCGGTTTCCGGTGCGGTCGCGATGCCGCGATCGAGCAGCGCGTTCGAGCCCGACCCCCAGATCTCGCCGCCCCAGGTGCGCGTGCCGATGACTGTGCCCAGACCCATCCGCTTGACGCCCTCGGCGAACGCTTCGCCGTCGGAGGCGGTGTCCTGGTCGACCAACACCACGAGGTGGCCTCGAAAGGCGTATGGCATGTTCCAGGAGGGCTGGCCGACACGTGGCTGCCAGAAGAACCAGGCCTGCCGCAGCAGTCGGCTGAGCAGCCAGCTGTCGATGTTGCCGCCGGTGTTGCGACGCAGGTCGACGATCAGCCCGGCGCGGTTGTAGACCGGGTAGAAATTTCGCTGCCAGTCGGCCATGTCGACGGCGGTCATGCCGCGCAGGTGCACGTAGCCGATGCGCTGCTCGGAGCGCGCCTCGACCTGCTGCCGACGCCCGTACTCCCACTCGCTGTAGCGCAGATCCAGCTCACGGCGCAGCGAGACCGCCGTCACCACCAGGTCGCGCGTCGTCGCATCACCACTGGTGACGCGCAGACGCACCCGGCGGTTCGCGGCGTTGCGCAGCAGCATCTGGAAATCCGGCACGCTGCGAGTGGACACGCCGTCGACGGCGACGATCAGATCGCCTTCGCGGACGTCGAGCTGCGGGCGCGCGAGGGGCCCGGCCTGGTCGGGCAGATCCGGATCGCCGCGATAGATGTGGGTGATGCGGTAACCACCCGCGCGCTCGTCGCGCTCGACCGCGGCACCAAGTGATCCGGCATCGATGGCCTCCGGCGCGGTTCGCAGGTCGCCACCGCGGACGAACATGTGCAGAGCCGACAACTCCCCGACCATCTGCGCAATCAGGTCGCTGAGCTCGGCGCGGTCGGTGACCCGCGAGACCAGCGGCTCGTAGCGGGCCCGCACCTCCGCCCAGTCGACGCCGTGCATCTCGCGATCGTAGAAGTAGTCGCGCTGCATCCGCCACGCGTCGACGAACATCTGGCGCCACTCGTCGTGAGGATTGACGCGCACCGTCCACCCTGACAGATCGACCCGTGCGCGCGACAGGTCGTTCCGCAGGCTGCCGTCCGACGGGAGCACGTACAGCGCATCGCCCTGCGACAGCAGCAGCACCCGCCGATCCAGCGACAACTCGTAACGCTGGACCCC
>JACDAO010000227.1 GCA_013695405.1 Acidobacteriota bacterium
GGCGCTGGACGAGGGCGTGATCCGCCGCGCCCTGGCGACGCGCCTGGGCACGCACCCGCAGGTGCCGCCGGCACACTCGGCCAAGAAGATCGGCGGCCAGCGTGCCTACGAACTGGCGCGCCGCGGCGGCGAGGTCGATCTGCCACCGGTCAGCGTCACCGCGTTCCGTCTCGACCTGACCCGTTGGGATCCGGATGCCGCGCGGGCGGTCGTCGAGCTGGACACCTCGGCCGGCTACTACGTGCGCAGCCTCGCGCGCGAGTTGGGCGAGCAGGTCGGCGTCCCGGCCCATCTGGCGGCGCTGAGGCGGACCGCGAGCAGCGAGTTCACGCTCGAGCAGTCGCGCCCACTCGACGAGCTGCTGACGGTCTCGGTCGAGGCCCTCACGGACTGGTGCCTGCCGCTCGGCGCGCTGCTGCCATCGTGGCCGGCGGTGGTGTTGACCGAGGCACAGCAGCAGGCGGCCGGTCGAGGCCAGGTGGTAGCGCTGGAGCCGGGCCAGGACGACTCAGACGGCGCGGAGGGCACGCGGGTACGACTGCTCGACCAGGCCGGCACCCTGCTGGCGGTGGCTCGTCTGCTCGAGCGGCCCGTCCCGGCCGTCCACGCCGACATCGTTCTGCTACCGCCAGCTCCTCCGAATGCGCTATCATTCGGGGTTCGCTGACGCCTGAGGCTTCGGCGTCACTTCACAGGAGAACGACGACGGACTGGCGCTCGCAAGGCGGCTGGACCGATCGCGGAGGCAGCACCCGTGGCATTGACCAAGGACCGCAAGACCAACCTCATCGAGGAGTACCGCCATCACGAGGCCGACACCGGCTCGCCTGAAGTGCAGGTGGCGATTCTCAGCGAGCGCATCACGTACCTGACCGAGCACTTCAAGACCCACGCGAAGGACCATCACTCGCGTCGCGGTCTCCTCATGCTGGTCGGCCAGCGTCGTCGGTTGCTCGACTACGTGAAGGCCAAGAACCTCGACCGGTACGCGCAGCTGATCAAGCGTCTCGGCATCCGCAAGTAGCGGAGACACGCGAAGGACGGGAGCCGGCTCCCGTCCTTTGTCGTTTACCCCTCCGTCTCTCGCCGCACGGGTACGGCAGGCCCGGCCGGATCGTGGATTCGGCCGTGTGGCCCCGCTCGAGCGGTGTTCGATCGCACCGCACCACTGCCAGGGCGGACAGGTCCCTGGCCGAGACCAAGACAGGGAACCCCATGCACACACGCAGCATCGATCTGAGCTCGCGCACGCTCTCCTTTGAAACCGGCAAGCTTGCCAAGCAGGCGGACGGCTCGGTCATGGTCCGGATGGGCGACACCGTGGTACTGGTCACCGCGTGTCACGCCTCGACGCCCCGGCAGGGCATCGACTTCCTGCCGCTGACCGTGGACTATCGCGAGTTCACGTACGCCTCGGGCCGCATCCCCGGCGGCTTCTTCAAGCGCGAGGGCAAGCAGACCGAGAAGGAGACGCTGACCAGCCGGCTGATCGATCGGCCGATCCGCCCGCTGTTCCCGAGTGGCTGGGCGTTCGAGACCCAGATCATCGCGATGGTGATTTCGGCCGACACCGACTACGACTCCGACGTGCTGGCGGTGACCGGCGCCGGGTGTGCGCTGGCGCTGTCCGAGATGCCGTTCCGCAAGACCATCGCCGGCGTCCGCGTCGGTCACATCAACGGCGAGTACGTCATCAACCCGACCTTCAAGCAACGGCGCGAGAGCGCGCTCGACCTGATCATCGCCGGCAGTGCCGACGCGATCATGATGGTGGAAGCCGGGGCGCAGGAAGTCAGCGAGGAGCAGATGGTCGGCGCCCTCGATGCCGGCCACGCCGCGATCAAGCAGATCGTCGCGACCATCGACGACCTGGTGAGTGCCGCCGGCAAGAAGAAGCTCGCGGTGACTGCCAAGGAGGCCAACGCCGAGTTCCAGCGCGAAGTCGAGAACAAGGCCCTGGCGCCGCTCGCCGCCGCGATGCGCATCACGGACAAGCTCGAGAGCTACGCGCAGGTCGATCAGGTCCAGGCCGACCTGGTGGCGTCGATTGCCGAGACCGAGGTCGAACGTCGCGGCGAGGCCAAGAAGATCTTCAAGGGCCTCAAGGAGAAGGTGCTGCGCACCGAGATCCTCGAGCACGGCCATCGTCTCGACGGCCGCAAGTTCGACGAGATCCGCGCGATCTGGAGCGAGGTCACGGTGCTGCCCCGGGTGCACGGCTCGGCGGTCTTCACCCGCGGCGAGACCCAGGCCCTGGTCACCGCCACGCTCGGCACCGCCGACGATCAGCAGAAGGTCGAGACCATGGACGGGGAGATGTACAAGCGCTTCCTGCTCCACTACAACTTTCCGCCGTTCTCGGTCGGCGAGACCGGCTTCATGCGCGGCCCCGGCCGGCGTGAGATCGGCCACGGCGCGCTGGCCGAACGCGCGCTGTTTCCGGTGATTCCGACCGAAGAGCAGTTCCCCTACACCGTCCGGGTCGTCTCGGACATCCTCGAGAGCAACGGCTCGTCGTCGATGGCCAGCGTCTGCGGCGGCTCGATGGCGATGATGGACGCCGGGGTGCCGCTGCGCGCGCCGGTCGCCGGCGTGGCGATGGGCCTGATCCTCGACGAAGCGACCGGCAAGTTCGCAATCCTGAGCGACATCGCCGGCGCCGAGGACCACTACGGCGACATGGACTTCAAGGTCGCCGGCACCGGTGCCGGCATCACCGCGCTGCAGATGGACATCAAGGTCAGCGGCATCACCATGGAGATCATGCGGCAGGCGCTGGCGCAAGCCCGCAACGGCCGCCTGTTCATCCTCGGCAAGATGGCCGAGACGCTCGCCGCACCGCGCGGCCAGACCTCACGGTACGCGCCCCGGATCGTGACGATCCGCATCCCGGTCGACAAGATCCGCGACGTCATCGGACCTGGCGGCAAGATGATCCGCAGCATCATCGACCGCACCGGCGTCAAGATCGACGTCGAGGACGATGGCCGGATCAACGTGGCGAGCAACGACGAGGCCTCGGCGGCCCGGGCCCTGGCGATCATCCAGGAACTGACCGCGACCCCGGAGATCGGCAAGACCTACATGGGCAAGGTCCAGCGGATCGCCGATTTCGGCGCGTTCGTCGAGATCATGCCTGGCGTCGACGGCCTGCTGCACGTTTCCGAGATCGCACTGCACCGCGTCAAGGACGTCCGCGACGAACTCAAGGAAGGCGAGCAGATCCTCGTGAAGGTGCTCAACGTCGACCCGTCGGGCAAGATTCGCCTGAGTCGCAAGGCGCTGCTGCAGGAAGAGCAGAACCCGGCCAACGCCTGACCGCGTCCCGCACTCCTCATCCGGCTGAAACGAGAGGGCGGCACCCGACGGTGTCGCCCTCTCGTCGTTCACCGGACCCTCACCAGCGATCGGCGGGCGTCTGCACCACGGCAAGAGGCGCTCGCCGTCGTGTTACGGTTGCCACACGCGTATGTCGCTTCGGCTCCCCGCACGCCTCACCCGCCGGCGTTGGCTCGGGCTGCTCGGCTCGGTGGTGGCCGTTCCGGCTGCCGGCCAGCCCGATCCCGACACCCCGGGACGTCAGCGCATCGAGCTGACGGCTCGCAAGTATCGCTTCGAGCCCGAGGTCATCGACGTACGGCGCAACGACGTGGTGCGCCTGACTGTGACTTCCCTCGACATCGCCCACAGCTTCACCGTCGATGCCTATCGCATCCAGAAGCGGATTGCGCCGGGGGCCGCCGTGACGTTCGAGTTCCGGGCGGACGAGGTCGGCCGCTTTCCGTTCTACTGCAGCATGCGGCTCGATGCCGGCTGCCAGGAGATGCGCGGCGAGTTGATCGTCCGATGACCGCGGACGGGGACCGCGCTACGCCCCCTGAAACGCTGTCATGCTGAAATTGTGAAATTGTCACCGCAGCGTCTGCCGGACGGCCTCGAGGTACTGCGACCAGTCGTAGTGGGTGATGTCGTGGCCGCCGCTGCGCACGTGATAGCGCAGGCGTTGCCCGACCGGCCGGTCCACGGCCGGCATCCTGGTGACTCGCAGGCCGGTCACCCCGAGGAACGTGTAGGCCTCGTCGGCGGCGACCGCAGCCAGGAACTCGCCGCGCGGGTCGGCCCAGCGATCGTCGATCGCGCTGGCCACGTAGAGTGATCGCGGTGCGCACAACGCCAGCAACTGGTGCTGATCAATCGGCAGATCAGCCTCTCGATGCCCGTAGGTCGCAAAGCGCGGGCAGAACCAGTGCGGGAACGCGGTGGTGATCCGGGCCACGTCCTCTCCGTAGAGACGACGACTCAGCGCGGCACCGGCACAGCCCGAGTCGTTGGACACCACCATCGCGAACTGCTCGTCCTGGGCCCCGGCCCACAGCGCGGCCTTCCCCAGCCGGCTGTGGCCGATCACCACGGCGCGGGTCGGGTCCAGGCCGATCATCGACACGGCGGCCCGACGCATCTCGGACAACCCGAACGCCCACATGCCGACTGCGCCCCAGCGCTCGGGAGCCGCACTCGCCGGCAGGCTCGCCGTGTCGACCAACCGCGCCACGCCTTCGCCGACGTGCGCCGGATCGTCGGGCGCGAAGTCGCCGCAGTACGCGGTCATCACGGCGCAGTCGCGCCGCAGGATCAGATCGAGTGGCCAGCGCGTCGCCATCGTGCCGCGGGAGCGTTCGGTGGCGCGGTGGTCGCGGATGAAGTGCTGCTCGCTCGCACGCATCCACCGGTCCGAGAGGCGGATCCCGGGGTCGGCGTTGGTGGAGTGGTTGCCGAAGAAGTTGAGGCCGACGAAGACCGGCACCGGCCGGTCATGCGCCGGCCGATAGAGCAGCACGTCGACTGGTGGCATGCCGGGCCACACCAGCTGGAACTGCTGCCGCCGCGCCCGCCCCTCCAGCGCCGGCGTCGCCGCTTCGACCTCGCGCACCGTCGCGGCCGGCAGCCGCGGTGGCGTCCATCCGTAGACCTGCGCGGAGAACAAATCGAGCAACTCGCGCCGCCGCGCCGGCCAGTCGCGCCGATGCTGCAGGCGTGCCCCACCCTGGAAGGCGAGCAGCGGCGGCAGCGTATACGGCGGGACGCGGGCCTCGTCGTACTGCGGCTCGGTCGGTTGGCTGCGGGCGGTCAGCGTGCCCAACGCACCCAGGGCCGCGGACAGCGTGAAGTTTCGACGCGTGA
>JACDAO010000250.1 GCA_013695405.1 Acidobacteriota bacterium
GTGCGCTGCGGCATCGGCACGACCTCCAGCTGGTCGTTTGCCTGTACCTCGACCCGCGCCGTCTTCTTCTCGCCGCGTGACTCGAACACCAGGTCGGCCTCGGCGCCGGCGGCCAGGGTCGAGAGCACCCGCTCCCAGTCGCCGGGCTGCGCGATGGCCGTGCCGTTGAGCGAGATCACGGTGTCGCCCCGCCCCACGCCCGCCGCGTAGACGGCGCTGGTCGACACAGTGTTGCTGGTCACGACCATCCCGCCCGGCCGCGCCTCGAGCATGACCGGCCCCAGCGTTGCCGGCGTCTCGCGATCCTGCAACTGGTAGCCGGCGGCCGCGAAGAGCTGCCGGTAGGGCAGCAGCTCGGTGCCGAACACGTGGCGGCGGAAAAAGTCCTCCGCGAAGGCGGCATCGCCGCTGACGATGGCCAGCACGGCCTGGGCGTCTTTCAGCGTGTACGGACGCGCAACGTAGCCGGGCGCCCGGCCACCCGGTACGCCATGCGTCTTCCACAGCTGCCGCATGTAGTCGTCCAGCGTTACCCGGCCATTCGTGCGCTCGCGCAACGTCAGGTCCAGGCCCAGGCCGACCGCGGCCCCGTACGTGTAATAGGACACGAACGTGTTTTCCCAGTTGGTCGGGTCGACCGCCTGGGCCGCGTCCACGTAGGGTGCGAGCCGGCTCATGTCCACCGCCGAACGGAACGCGGTGCCCGGAGACCGCAGCACGCTGCTGGCGAAGTTGGCCAGCTGGGCCACGCCCTGGTCCTGAGACACCAGTCCGGCGCGAATCATCGTCAGCGCCCCGTAGTAGCTGGTGACGCCCTCGGCCAGCCAGAGCTCGCCCGACATGTTGGCCTGCGAGAAGTCGAACGGCTCGAGCGACGCTGGACGGATGCGCTCGACGTTCCAGGCGTGGAAGAACTCGTGCGACGCCGTGCCGGCCAGCTGCGCCGACCCGTCGGCCAGCGCGGCAGACGAGGAGCACACCGTGCTGTTGCGGTGCTCCATGCCGTCGCCGTCGGCCCAGGGCAGGTAGTCCATCAGGAACGTGTAGGTGCCGCCATCGAAGGCTGGCAGCTCGCCAAAGACCGCGACCTGCTCGCGGACGATCTTCTCGACCTCCTTTGTGTAGGCGTCCACTTGCGCATCTGTGCCGAGATGGTGCACGGCCAGCCGGATCCGGGCTGGCGCGCGGCCGCCGGCGCCAGCCACGGTGAACTCGCGCAGGGTGTGGGCGCTGAACTCGATTGGCGAGTCCATCAAGTACTGCAGGTTGGGAGCGGTGAACACCAGTGGATCGGCGGTGGGGAACAGCTGCGTCGCGACTCGCCAACGCTTGCCAGGCGGCTGATTGAGACGAACACGGATCGGCGTCTCGGGCAGCGACGGCGCCCACGCGAAGGTCGCCGGGGCGTTGAGGTGGGCGTGCGTGCCGTCCACCGCGGAGTAGGTGCCGTCCACGTGATCGGCAAACAGCCGATAGGTCACCTGCACGGTGGCGCCCGTTGGCGCGATCCGCCAGTGCGCCGGAGCGACCTGCTCCACCGGCAGTCTCGCACCACCTTCGCCGCGCGCCTCGAACTGGTACACGTTCTTGCCAAACTCGTGGGTCGCGTACCGCCCTGGCGAAGAACGCGCCATCCGCACCTCGAGCGGCGTACCGGCCTGCGACGGCAGGCGCACGTCCACCTGCAACCAGCGCTGTTCGGGAGCGGGGATGGCCACCGCGTACTCGATGGCAGGCTGAGCACGGATCGACGACGCGCAGCCGAACACCAGGACGAACAGCGGGAGGACGGCGCGGAGGCGCTGGCGCGACACGAGCATGCCGGGTAGGGTAACCGGGGGGACGCCCAACGCCGAAGGCCGAGAGGGCGCCTTGGGAGAGGCGTGCCTACCGGGTCGTGATCCAGCGAGCCATCTCGCGGTAGCTGGCGGTCTTGCCTTGCATCAACAGCCCGACCCGGAGGATCCGGCCGGCCGCGAAGACCATCGCGCCGGTCGCGAGCAGCGCGCCGAGCACCGACAGTACGATCTGCCAGGCCGGTGGACCCGGCGGAATGGCGATGCGCAGCAGCATCAGGTACGGCGCGGCAAACGGGAACAGCGACAACCAGACCGAGAATGCGCTGTCCGGATTCTGCGCCACGTTCAGCCACAGGAAGATTGGGAACATCGACACCAGCATCGCGGGCGTCATCATGCCCTGCGCGTCCTTCACCTCGCTGCACGCCGCGCCGATCGCGATGAACATCGAGCCGAACAGCACCACCGCAATCACCAGGAACAGCGCGAACCACGGCACCAGTCCCCAGCGGATCAGCCCGACGTAGTCCGCCTGCGCCGCCAGCAACAGCCCGCCGCCGACGTAGATCACCGCCAGCACCAGCGTCACCGCGACGCTGCCGAGCAGCTTGCCCAACATCAGCTGGAACGCAGTCACCGATCCGAGCAGCACTTCGCTGATCCGGCTGGTCTTCTCTTCGATGACGCTGTTCAGCAGTTGCGGCGCGGAACTCATGACCAGGGCGAACAGCAGGAACATGGCAATCGCCGGCATCGCGAAGGCGCGCAACACGTCGACCTTCTCGGCAATCGAGACCCGCCCGTCCGGCGTCCGCACCACCAGGCTCTTGCGATCCATCGACACCGGCGCCAGCAGCGCGCGCATCGCCACCGGATCACCACCCGAGCGGACCACGCGCTGGTCGGCCACCAACTGGCCGACCTCGGTGCGCAGCCAATCAGGCAGCGGCTCGTAGGTCGGGTACTCGGTGAAGTACTGCACGCGTGGCCGTTCGCCGCGGACATCGAGCACCGCCGCCGGAACTTCGACGAACGCAAACAGCTCCTCGCGCCGTACCCGGTCCGACAGCTCGAGGCGCAGGTCCTCGTCGCCACGCCCGGCCGGATCGACCAGCTGGGGCAGGAAGTGCGGACCGGTACGCTGGCCGGTGCTCGAGGTCGACTCGGCATTGTGCGCGCGTGCCGCGTCGATCAGGTGCCCGCCCACGACGCCGGTGTGTTCGACGATGGCGACCCGCCGCTCCGAGGTGTCGCGCCTGGCGCCGTATGCCTGCACGACAAACGCCGCGCCCATCAGGAGCGGTAGTGCCAGCAGGCCGATCAGGAAGGCCTTGCTGCGCACCGCCTGCTCGAACTCGGCGACGGCGATGATCAGGATCTTCGGCATCATGGTTCTCTCGCGGGCGCTCACGCTGCCGGAACGGTGTCTTCCTCGGGCGCCGGCCTGGCGATGTCCACGAAGATGTCGTGCAACGAGGGGCGCGTGATCTCGAAGCGGTGCACGGTCGTCCGGGCTACCAGTGCCGTCAGGAAGGCCTGCGGATGCCCCGACAGCCGCACCTGCTGCACGTTGCCGTGATCGTTCACGTCCTGCACGCCGGGAACCTGGCGCAGCAACGCGGCGCCGCCATCGGCGCGGACCAGCACTTCCTCGCGTCCGTAGGTCCGCTGGATCTCGTCGAGCGACCCGTCGAGCACCTTGCGGCCCTTGAAGATCATGAAGATCCGGTCGCACAGCAGTTCGGCCATCGTCATGTCGTGGGTGCTGAAGACGACGGTGGTCCCACGGCGTTTCAATTCGAGCACGGCGTCGCGAAGGACGTCGCGATTGACCGGATCCAGGCCGGAGAACGGCTCGTCGAGGATGACCAGGGCTGGGCGCGCCACCACCGTGGCGATGAACTGGACCTTCTGCGCCATGCCCTTGGAGAGCATCTGGACCTTCTTGTCGGCGACCCCCGAAAGGCCGAGCCGCAGCAGCCAGCCGTCTGCCTCCTGCTGCACCGCCGCGCGTTGGCCGCCCTTCAGCTGCCCGTAATAGGTGAGCAGCCGGCGCACCGGCATCTGCTTGTAGAGGCCGCGCTCCTCGGGCAGGTAGCCGACCTGGTCGCGGGCCGCCGACGTGCCGCGGTCGCCGAGCACCTCGATCACGCCGCGATCGGGCAGCAGGATGTTCATGATCATCCGCAGCGCAGTGGTCTTGCCCGAGCCGTTCGGACCGATGAAACCGTAGATCGCACCCTGCGGCACCTGCAGCGACACATCGTCGACGGCGGTGGTCTGGCCAAATCGCTTGGTGACCGACTCGAGGACGATGGCGGGGGTATCAGGCATCAGTGTGCGGAGCGTGCGTGGCCGCCATGATACGGCGGCCGCAACGGGCGGGGATGACGGTGGGCGGGTGGCACTAGCGCACGCGGATGCGCGAGATGACCAGGCGGTCGCGCTGCGGCTCCAGTGTGATCACCAGCGATCGACGCCGCTGATCGCCGTCCGGCAGTTGCGTCAGCAGTCGCGCGGTGACCACGAACTGGTCGCTGGTACGGGTCGCGGAGGTCTGCTCGAAGACGCACACCAGCTCGCCCTTGGTGGCAAACGCTTCCTTGAACTCGGCCTCCCACGCGGGATCGATGACCGGCCAGATGCGGCGCATGCCGGCGATGTCGCGGCTGCCATAGGCCCCGGCGAATGCCGTAATGACCGCGTGCGCTTCGGCCGTGGACCACGTCGACAGATCGACGCCTGGTGCGGTGGCCGTCGCGGCCGGAGCCGGTGCCTCGGATGGCGCTGTGGGCGGCGTTGCCGCGTCGGTGCCCGCGGCAGGCGCTGTCGCGTTGGCAGTGTTGCCCGGGAAGGCCTGGTCGAAGTGCGTTCTCGCGGTCATGTAGGCGGTGACGGCCTGGCGCATCCTCCCAGCCCCCTGCTGCTGCTCGCCGTGCTGCTGCGCCGCGACGCCCTGCTGATACTGAGGCGTCCTGGTGCGCTGCAGGTCCTCGGCGACTCGTCGTGCCGTCTGCGCGGCGCGCAGCGCACCCTCGACCACGCGCCGCCGCTCCGCCTGCTGGTCGGCCGCGGGCACACCCGCCATCTGGTCGATCGCGGCGAGCGCGCGATCGTAGCGGGCACTGGCGCTCAGCTGACGGACCCCCTGCCAGGCGTTGCCACCCGCTGCCACGG
>JACDAO010000256.1 GCA_013695405.1 Acidobacteriota bacterium
GGCAAGAACCAGCCGCAATTGCTCTGGCCGCTGGCACTGGCGGTCGGAGTCGCGACCCTGATCGAGGCGTCGACCTCATTCGCGATCTCGCAGGTGCTCGGGGTGGCGGCGCAGCGCGCCATCACCGACATGCGGCGGTCGGTGCAGGCCCATGTGGCCCGCCTGCCCGTGCGCTACTTCGACACGACCCAGACCGGCGTGCTGATCTCGCGGGTGATGACCGACGCGGAAGGCATCCGGAACCTGGTCGGCACCGGCCTGGTGCAGTTGACTGGCGGCATCCTGACCGCGGTGATCGCGCTCGGCGTGCTGTTCTACCTGAACTGGCAGCTGACGCTGCTGACGCTGGTGGTGCTGGCGGCCTTCGGCGGCATCATGGCGGTCGCCTTCAAGCGACTGCGTCCGCTGTTCCGCGAGCGTGGACAGATCAACGCCGAGGTCACCGGCCGGCTGTCGCAGTCGATGGGTGGCATCCGCGTCGTCAAGGCGTACACCGCCGAGAAGCGCGAGGAAATCGTCTTCAGCAAGGGCGTCCACCGGCTGTTGCGCAACGTCGCGCAGTCGATGACCGGCGTGTCGGCGACGACCGCGCTCTCCACGGTGATCATCGGCGTCACCGGCGTGCTGATGATCACGGTCGGCGGCCGCGCGATTGCCGCCGGCACCATGACCCTCGGCGACTTCTTCATGTACGTCTTCTTCACCGGGCTGGTCGCGGCGCCGTTGATCTCGATTGCCTCGATCGGCACGCAGATCACCGAGGCCTTCGCCGGGCTCGATCGGATCCGCGAGATCAAGAAGATGGCCACCGAGGATGCCGACGACCACAGCCGTCTGGCGCTGGAGACGGTGCAGGGCGGCGTCACCTTCGAGGACGTCTGGTTCGAGTACAACGAGGGCGTGCCGGTGATCAAGGGTGTTTCGTTCCAGGCGCCGGCGGGATCGACGACGGCGCTGGTCGGCTCGAGCGGCTCGGGCAAGAGCACGCTGATCAGCCTGGTGATGGCCTTCAACCGGCCGACCAGGGGGCGAGTCCTGATCGACGGGCTCGACCTGCAGGACGTCCAGCTGGCCAGCTACCGTGGCCAGCTTGGCATCGTGCTGCAGGAGAACTTCCTGTTCGACGGCACGATTGCCGACAACATCCGCTACGCCAAGCCCCACGCGTCGCTGGACGAGGTGCGCGAGGCCGCGCGGATCGCCTACTGCGACGAGTTCGTCGACGGGTTCGGCGAGGGCTACCAGACGGTGGTTGGTGAACGCGGCGTGCGGCTCTCGGGCGGACAGCGGCAGCGCGTGGCGATTGCCCGCGCCATCCTTGCCGACCCGCGGGTGTTGATCCTGGACGAGGCCACGTCGAGCCTGGACAGCGAGAGCGAGGCCAAGATCCAGCAGGCGTTGCGGACGTTGCGCCAGGGGCGCACCACCTTTGTCATCGCCCATCGCTTGTCGACGATTCGCAGCGCCGACCAGATCCTGGTGATCGAGGACGGTCAGATTCGCGAATCCGGCGCGCACGGCCACCTGATGGCCCTCAATGGCCGCTATCGACAGCTGCACGACCGGCAGTACGCGGTCGAACTCGATCGCTTCATCAATCCTGGCGAAGACTTCACGCCTGAACCTGCCGTCGCCGGGAGCGCGCCCGACGCCGGG
Organism: Acidobacteriota bacterium; assembly: GCA_013695405.1. Taxonomy (GTDB): domain Bacteria; phylum Acidobacteriota; class Vicinamibacteria; order Vicinamibacterales; family Vicinamibacteraceae; genus Luteitalea. The sequence continues at coordinate 1,657 of JACDAO010000256.1, forward strand.
CGCCTCTGACGTGACCGCGGCGGCCCCGGCCGGCGTGCCGCCGGCGGTCCAGCTCCGGGCCAGTCGACACGGGCACCAGCCGTGGCGCGTCTGCAGTGCGGCAGTCGCCGCCGGCCTGTTGCTGGCGCTGCTGCTGGTGATGATGGCGCCGACCCGCGTGTCCCTGCCGATCACGCCGGCGGCGGCCACGCTGTCGCCGGTGATGCTCTCGGGCGTTCACGGCGTCGAGGACAACTCCGGTCACGTGATGCGCTGGACCACCGGCCGCCTCCGCCTGCGCTGGATGGGCGAGTACGGCGTGCGGCCGTCGGCGCTGGTCTTCACGCTCGCCGGATTCCCGGGACGTCAGCCCGACCAGGTCGAGGTGGTCGTCAACGGCCGTCGGTCGCGTCACGACGTCCCGTCGGACTACGGCGAGATCCGGGTGCCGTTTGGCACCGACCCCGGCACGCCACTCGACATCGCACTGTCGTCGTTGACGACGCGACCCGCTGGCGATGCGCGTGACCTCGGCGTGCGACTCGAGGCGGTCACAATCGAGAATCGGCCACTGGCGCAGCGCCTGGCACCGGTGCGGATCGTCGGCACCCTCGCCGTCATCGCGCTCGGCGCGCTCGCGTTCCTGGTCGCGGCCTGGGTGGCCGGCCCGGCCTCGCCGTCGCGCACCCGCCTGGCG
>JACDAO010000268.1 GCA_013695405.1 Acidobacteriota bacterium
TCTCTGCGTCGTAGGATCCGTTGGCGTCGACGTACAGCGTCACATCGTCGCCCAGGGTCTTGCGCAGGTAGGGCACGATGCGCTCGGTACGCCCGGGCGTCTCGTCGGCATTCCGGCTCATCCGCCCACCGACCTTGAACTTGACGGCGCGTGCACCGGTCTCGGCCATGCGCCGCGTGAACCGCTCCGCCTCGCGCTCGGGCGTGATGGTGCGCTGGGTACTCGAGAGATAGACGGAGATTTCGCGCCGGCGCACCCCGCCGAGCAGGGCCGCAATCGACTTGCCCGCGATGCGCCCGAGCAGGTCGAGCACGCTGATCTCGATCCAGCCGAGCGGGTTGAAGAAGGCAAGCCCGGCCAGCTTGTAGTTCGATTCATGACGGCGGTGCACCAGGTCCACGAGCGCCTCGAGGTCGCGCGCATCCTTGCCAACGAAGAAGGGGATGAGCCGGTCTTTCATCAGCGGCACGAGATAGTCCCGCTCGTTGGTGAGGCACACGCCCGACGCGCCGTCGCTCGACATCGTGCGAACGAAGGTGTGCCCCTCGTGGCGCAGCACGTCGATGCGGTCGATGCGGACCGGGGAAGTCGACGCGGCGTGCAGGTTGTATCTCGGCGATTCTCCGAAGAGCCGTTCCGCGGCGGCACGCGTTGTCTGCGCCGTGGCAGCCGCGATGGCGTGGTGCGGCCTCGTGAAGGCAGTCGAGCCGATGGCGGCGGAGGCGCCGCCCAGGAACGCCCGGCGTGTCGATCGAGTCATCGCGTCAGAACCATGGAGTCCGCAGGGCCATGCCGCGGAAGTCTAGCGTAGTGCATCTGGTCTTCGCCCTTTTCGGCCTTTCGACGGTCAATCAATCTCGCCCTCCAACCACCACTGCCCCGTCTGCCGATCCTGGAAGACGCGATACGCCGGACCGCTGTCCAGCGCGATGTCCCACTCGTCACGATCCCACGCGCCGTCACGTTCGGTGGACGGCTGCCACCACGCGCCAGACGATCGCCAGGGCCCGGCTGCCTGGACCACCGGCCCATCCGTCCACGCCGTGGCACGCGACCGGACGCCGAAGCGTACCGCCCGCGGCTGGTGCCCGGGGCCTGTGACCACCGTGATCGGCCACGGGCGACGCAAGCGACGCACGTGATAACCAGCCGTGTCGAGCCATCCTTCATGCGCGGGTTCCTGCACGCCCGTGCGCGCTCGACCCGCCTCGCGCGTGGCCGTGCCCCCCAGCGCTGACAGCCACGCGGCCGGACCCGTGTCTGGGCCCTCGACAGACGAGGGCACGAACGCCGTCACGGCGACATCGCCAGGCCGGTGTGAATCCACAAGCGCGGGGGCGCCGCAGCGTCCCTCGCCCATCAGCGCCGTGAGCCGCGCCAGCAGCGCCGCCAACTGGTCGTCGGACGGCAGCGCCTTGCGCAACAGCGAGAATTGCAGGATGCGGCCGGGAACCGGTTCCACGGCCACGGTGATCCGATCGATGCCGGCAGCCGGCGGGTGGCGTTCGAGATCGAGCAGCAGCAGCGTCCGCAACACACGGGCGTCGCGCACCGGGACCGGCAACTCGATGGCTCGTTGGTGGTGCTGCCGGTCGGTGAGCTTCAGGGTCAGCCTGACGATGGCCGCCGAACGGTCGCGCGCCTCCAGGTGCGCGCACAAGGGATCGAGCACGCGCACCAGCACGAACGACAGCGGCTCCAGTCCGTCTATCGGCCACTCCAGGTCCAGCGTCTGCTCGAACACCTCGTCGGCCGGCTGCATCCGCAGCGGACGCGGATCCAGGCCGACCGCCAACCGCTGCAGCCAGAGCCCACGCTCGCCGAGACGGGCCTGCAGGTCGGCCGCCGGCAGCCGCGCCAACGCCCCGCACGTGGCGATCCCCCAGCGATGCAACGTGTCGAGCACGTCGGGCCACGGGCGTCCCGGTGGCAGCCGCAGCGCCGCGTCCACGTCGGCGGCGGGCGAATCGGCGGCCGCGCTGTCTCCGGCGCCAATCAGGCCGAGTCCGGCCGACAACCGGTAATTGCGTGCGCCGCCGAGCCGGCGGACCCGCGCCGGCCCGTCAGCCACCAGCGCGACCCCCGGCATGACCGCCAGCGCCTCGACCGGCAACGGCGCCAGCGCAGCAGCCGACGCACCTCTCGGGACCACCGAGCCGACCCCCGCCGCTGCCAGCACCAGCGCCGCACTCCACGTCGGCGCGATGGCGATCTGCACGTC
>JACDAO010000287.1 GCA_013695405.1 Acidobacteriota bacterium
GGGTCGATCCGGTCAGGATGGTGCCGGCGCCGATCACCGCGCGCGCCTTGACCACCGCGCCCTCGTAGATCCCCGAATTGCCGCCGACCAGCACGTCGTCTTCGATGATCACCGGCAGCGCGCCGACGGGTTCGATGACGCCGCCGATCTGGGCAGCCGCACTGACGTGCACCCTCGCGCCAATCTGGGCGCACGACCCGACCAGGGCGTGCGAGTCGATCATCGTGCCCTCGCCAACGTACGCACCGATCTTTGCGTACATGGGCGGCATGCAGATGACCCCCGGCGCGAGATAGACGCCGTCACGCACGGACGATCCGCCCGGCACCAGGCGGACACCGTGGTCGAGCGTGAGCGGCTTGAGCGGCAGCGTGTCCTTGTCGAAGAACGGCAGTCGCCCGTGGTCCATCGAGACGTCGATCATCTCGCCGACCCGGAAGCCGAGCAGGATGCCCTGCTTGACCCACGTGTTCGCCACCCAGCCGGTCGGCGCCGCCGGGTCGGGCGACGCCGAACGGACCGAGCCGTCCGACAGCGCCGCCCGCAGCCTGGCGAAGACGTCGCGCCCGTGGCTGCGCGATCCGTCCGGCCCGGCCGCCCACACCTTTTCGACCTCCTGCCGCAGCGCGTCGACGGTCATGTTGAGGTCGCTTCCGCGAGCAGGCCGAGATCGTGGGCCACGGCGCGCAGCGCCACCAGCGTCGCACTCGAGGGCGACACCAACGGCAGGCGGTAGACCGGCTCGATCAGGCCGGCCAGGGCCATCACCGCCTTGACCGGAATCGGGTTGCCTTCGAGGAAGTTGGCCTGCAGCAACGGCAACAGGCGATGGTGGATGCCGCGCGCGGCCGCGAAGTCGCCGCGTTCGCAGGCCTCGACCAGGCGGGCCATGTCGCCCGGGACCTCGTTGCTTGCCACCGAAATCACGCCCTGCCCACCCAGCGCCATGACCGGCAGGGCCAGCGCGTCGTCGCCGCTGAGCACCAGGAAGTCGTCAGGGGTGCGGCGCCGGACGTCACCGATCTGGAACACGTTGCCGGACGCTTCCTTGATGCCGACGATCTGCGGCAACCGGGCGAGGCGCTCGGTGGTGGCCGGTTCGATGTTGCTGCCGGTGCGTCCCGGTACGTTGTAGAGCACAACCGGCAGGCTGGTGTTGCCGGCAATCGCCGCGTAGTGCTGGTAGATGCCGTCCTGTGACGGCTTGCTGTAGTACGGCGACACCGAGAGGATGCCGTGGGCCCCGGCCTCGTGGGCGGCGTGCACCGCCCTGATCACCTCTGCGGTGTCGTAGCCGCCGGCGCCGGCCAGTACCGGCACGGTGCCGGCCGCTTGCTCGACGACCGCGCTGATCACGAGGCGTCGTTCCTCGGCATCGAGCGTTGGCGCCTCGCCGGTGGTGCCCACCGGCACCAGGAAATGGACCCCGCCCTCGATCTGTCGACGCGCCAGACGCCGCACCGCCGCGACGTCGAGGCGTCCGTTGACGGTGAACGGCGTCACCAGCGCCGTGCCACATCCGGTGAAGGGCCGTCGGTCAGACATGCGGTCAAGCATAGGAGATTCCCAGGACGTCGCGCATCGAGTACCAGCCGGACCGGCCGTGCACCCAGCGGGCCGCGCGCAGGGCCCCCTGGGCAAAGGTCGCGCGGTCGCGAACCGCGTGAGTCAGCGTCACCGTCTCGCTGGGGCCGTCGAAGCCGACGGAGTGAGTGCCAGGGATGTGGCCGGCACGAGTCGACGAGACGTCCACCGGGCGCGACAGGCCCGCGTCGCGCAGGGCATCGAGCAGCAGCAGCGCCGTGCCCGAAGGCGCATCACGCTTGCGCGCGTGATGCGCCTCGTGCAGGTACGCCTCGTAGTCCTGCTGGTGCTCGACCACGGCGCTCACCGCGCGGACCGCAGCCTCGAGCAGGTAAGCGCCAATCGAGAAGTTCGAGGCGACCACCGCGCCGACGCCGTGGCGCCCGACGATAGCTCGCGCCTCGGGTTCGAACGCGGCCCAGCCGGTGCTGCCGAGGACCAGCGCCGGAGCCATCCGGCACAGCGCGTCGAGCCGCCCGGGCAGCGCCTCGCCGGTCGAGAAGTCGACCACCACGTCAGCACCCGCGGCCGAGATCGCGTCCCATTCCGCGGCAGTGCTGGTGCTAGTGAGCACGCCGACGATCTCGACGCCGTGCGCGGCGGCATGCAGGCCGACCAGGCGCCCCATGCGCCCGTGCCCGAACAGCACCGCGCGCATCACGCGACGACCTCGGTCGGCACCGCCGCCGGCAGCAGGCAGAATCGCTCGTGGACGCGGGCCATTGCCGCGGCCAGGTGCGACTGCGGCAGGACCACGGTGAGGTTGCGCCGCGCGCCGGCCTGAGACACCATCCGCAGCGGAAATTCGTCGAGCGCGCCGAGCACGCGCGACGCCAGTCCTGGCTCGAGGCGCAGCCGCTCGCCGACTGCGCTGAGCAGCGCCATGTCCTGCTCGAACGTGACCTCGGCAAAGGCCGCCAGGTCGGCGACGATCGCGGCCAGCGCGCGGCGGTCCTCGATGGTGATCGAGACGCTGACCTCGGAGGTGGTGATCACGTCCACCGACGTCTCGTGCCGTTCGAACACCTCGAACACCCGCCGCATGAATCCGTAGGCGGCCAGCATCATCGTCGACCGGACGTCGACGACGGTGATGTCGCGCTTGCAGGCCAGTCCGGTCAACGGCGCGGCCGGCAGGGGCGGGTTGGCGGTGATCGTGGTGCCTGGCTCGTCTGGGCGCTGCGAGTTGAGAATCCGCACCGGGATGCCGTCGGTGACCGCCGGCGCGATCGTGCTCGGGTGCAGCACCTTGGCGCCGAAGTACGCGAGTTCCGACGCTTCGGCAAACGACAGGGTCGGCAGCGCCCTGGTGCCGCTGACGACGCGCGGGTCGGCGGTGAGCATGCCATCGACGTCGGTCCAGATCTGGATCTCGGACGCGTGCAGCCCGGCGCCGAACAGCGACGCCGAGTAGTCGGAGCCGCCGCGTCCCAGTGTGGTGGTGATCCCGTCGGCGGTGGCGCCGATGAAGCCGCCGAGCAGCGGCACCACGCCCTGCTGGACGAGCGGGCGCACGTGCTCGTGCAGCCGCGCGGCGGTCGCCGTCAGCTCGGGGCGCGCCTCGCCGTGGTCGGCACTGGTGACCAGCACCATGCGCGCGTCGACGTAGCGCGCTGGCAGGCCGGTTGCGGTGAGCGCGGCGGGCACCAGCCGTGAGGTTGCCAGTTCCCCGGCCGACACGACCGCGTCCCGCGACCGCGGCGACACCTCGCGCAGCACCGCCATCGCCTGCAGCAGCGCCGAGATCTCGCGCCACAGCTTCTCGAGCGTGTCGATCACGTCGTCGCAGGCGTCGCCGCTGAGCAGCGTGGTCGCGGCCTGGCGGTGTCGATCACGGATCGCGCTGATCCGATGGCCGGCGCCGGCGCCGTCGCCGCGAGCGGCCGCGGTCACTGCGTCCAGTAACTGGTCGGTGCCCCCGGACATCGCCGACACCACCACCACCGGCGTGCCGGACCGATCCTGCTCGCGCATGACGATCCGCGCGAGCCGACGGATGGCGTCGGGGTCCTTGACCGACGTGCCACCGAACTTCATCACCACCATCGGAGTCACCTCAGAGCAGCCCGAGCGCCTGCATGAGTTCCGCGTTCAGCACCGCCGCGCCGGCTGCGCCACGCACCGTGTTGTGGCCGAGCGCCACGAACTTGTGCTGCAGCACCGGACATGGTCGCAGACGGCCGAGGAAGACCGCCATGCCGTGGTCACGCTCGACGTCGAGCCGGGGCTGGGGCCTGTTCTCGGCCTCGAGGTAGACCAGTGGCTGCCGCGGCGCGAACGGCAGGTCGCGCTGCTGCGGCTCACCGCGGAAGTTGGCAAACGCCGCCCGGATCTCCGCAGCTGACACCGCCCGGTCGAACTGCACCGAGACCATCTCGGTGTGGCCGTCGACGACCGGCACGCGGGTGGTGTGCGCGCTGATCACCACCGGGTGGGGCGTGACCGCACGCGCGGCCAGCGAGCCGAGGATCTTCTGCGGTTCGCTCTCCAGCTTGTCCTCTTCGCCGCCGATGAAGGGCACGACGTTGCCGAGGATGTCGAGGGACGCCACGCCCGGATAGCCCGCCCCCGACACCGCCTGCAAGGTGACCACGTTGACGGCGGTCAGGCCGAGGGCGCGCAGCGGCGCCAGGGCCATCGCCAGAATCACCGTCGAGCAGTTCGGGTTGGTGACGATACCGCCCTTCCAGCCGTAGGCGGCCTGCTGCTCGGGGAGCAGCGCCAGATGGTCGGCGTTGATCTCGGGCACCAGCAGCGGCACCAGCGGATCCATCCGGTAGTTGCGGGCGTTGCTGACGACGACGTGGCCCGCGGCGGCGAACTCGCGCTCCAGGTCACCGGCCACTGCGGCATCGAGCGCCGAGAACACCAGCCGGGGCCCCTTGCCCGGCACCGGCGGCTCGACGATGCGCGCGCCGGCCTCGTCGGGCATCGGCGTCGACAACTTCCAGGCGGCCGCGTCGGCGTAGGAGCGCCCGGAGGACCGCTCACTGCCCGCCAGCCAGGTGGCCCTGAACCAGGGATGTGCGGCCAGCAACCGCACGAACTGTTGCCCGACCGTACCGGTGGCGCCGAGCACGCCCACTTCTGTTCGAGACGACATCACACTCCGCCCTTCATCCGCCTGCACACGAAAAAACCCGCCTGCGCGGGC
>JACDAO010000621.1 GCA_013695405.1 Acidobacteriota bacterium
GATCGGCTGGTACTTCGCCGACAAGGACGAGCCGATTGCCGCCACCATCGACCGGCTCGCGAAGCTGCCGATGGACGCGCAGCCCGGCGAGAAGTACGTCTACGGCTTCAACACCGACATCCTCGGCGTGGTCGTGGAGAAGGTCAGCGGGTTGTCGCTCGACGAGTTCTTCCGGAGCCGCATCTTCCAGCCGCTGAAGATGACCCAGACCGCGTTCTACGTCGAGCCGACCGCCAAGGATCGCCTGGCCACGGTGTATGCGATCGCCAAGGCCGGGGGGCGCCTCGAGCGCGCACCCGAGCCGCTGATGGGGCAGGGCAACTACGTGGTCGGGCCGCGCAAATCCTACTCGGGCGGTGCGGGCCTGGTCTCGACGGCATCCGACTACGTGCGGCTGCTGCAGATGCTGCTCAACGGCGGCGCGCTCGATGGGGCCCGCCTGCTCAGCCCGAAGACGGTCGAGCTGATGACCTCCAACCACGTCGGCACGCTGTACTCGAATGGCACGCTCGGCTTCGGCCTCGGTTTCGAGGTCACCGAACACGTCGGTCGGTCCGGTCGTCCGGGATCGGTCGGCGAGTTCGGCTGGGGCGGCGCGTACCACACCAAGTACTGGGTCGACCCGGTCGAGAAACTGGTGGTGGTGTTCATGACCCAGTTGCTGCCGGCAACCGGCTCGGACGCGCACATGACTTTGCGACAGCTGGTCTACGCGTCGATCGTCGATGCGCCGGACGCCCGCGTCGCGCTGAGGCCGGCGTCGTAGCGATCAGCGGTCCGCCAGCGGCGATTGCCCCACGGCCTGGCGCGGCGGACTGATGCCGAGCAGGTCGCTCACCAGCGGGGCGACGTCGATCGCCCGCAGGATCGGCCACGCACGGCCCGGCGCGATCCGTGGACCTGCGGCAATCAGAATGCCGTGCATGTCCTGGCGCGACGGCAGGAATCCGTGTTCACCGGTGGGCAGTGCCCGGCGGACCACCAGCTGATCGCCCTCGAGACGGTCCGTCGCCATGTACCCCGGCCGCGTGTCGAAGCAGAGGTCGAAGCCGTTCGCGCCGCCGAAGCCGATCCGGCGGCGATCCTCGCTCGACGCCAGCACGCTGGTGACGATCGACTGACCGGTGGCCGGATCGGCAATGGCGCGGAGCACGTCGCTGGCCGCGGTCATCACCCCGCGTCGGTCGCGTGGCGCGACCACGCCGCCCTGCCAGTCGGTGGTGTGCACCAGCAGGCAGTTGCGCGTGTGCAGCACCTGCGACCGCGTTGGATCGATCGTGCCGCTGGCATCGACGGCAACCAATCCGCGCGCGCGCAGCGCGACCGCGACCTGCACGTCGTGCGTGACCGGCGCCATGCCGTGGTCGCTGACGAAGACGATGTGATCCGCCGGCGTGACCATGTTGGCAAACGTGCCGGCGGCCCGTTCGGCCAGCTGGTAGGCCCAGCGGCGCAGTTCGACGTGGCGGCGGTCCGCCTGCGACAGGCCCAGCCACGCGTGCTCGGTCTCGTCGGGCATGCTGAGGTAACTGACCAGCAACCTCGGCGCATAAGTGCGCCAGGCGTACTCGGCGTGGCGGATCGACTGCCGGACGCCCAGTTCCACCGTCTCGAGGTACCGCCGTTCGCGCAGGCCGGTGCCGCCACGCCACAACGGCACGCCGCTCGCGCCGTCGCGGCTCCAGGGCTCGGACGACCCGTTGCCGACGAAGCCGCCGGCCGCCTCGAGCACGGCAATCTGCTCGCTTCGTGAGGCGACGCGACCGTGGTACATCGCCAGTTCCTGCAACGGCGCCTGGAACAGCAACAGGTCGCTGCCGTTGTCGGTGACGTCGAACAGACGGAAGTACGCAACCACCGGAGGCACGCCCGGCCCGTCGTCGACCAGCAGTCCCTCGCTGAAGTGGCGTGCCAGCGGCCGGCCCGCAGGCGGGACGTGCTCGGCGTCGGCCAGGTGTGCCGAGACGTGACGCGCCTGTCCCGGCTGCCCGATGCGCATCGCGATGACGCCGCGCTCGTCGCGGCGCAGCAGACCTGCCAGGTGGATCGGTCCGGCCTGCCATCGATAGCAGGCCAGCGCGCCGGGCTCGCCCGGAGCGCACGACACGCGATCGAGATCCCGCGCCCGCAACCATCGGCCGCTCGAGATGCGTGGCGCCTGATACCCGTGCAACAGCCGGGGCGGGTGCGGCAGGCCGGCGCCTGCCGTGAGGCCGGTGAAGGGGTACAGTTGCGTGGCCTGCAGCGCGACGGTCGGCACGCCCTGTCGGGCCGCGGCGACCCAGAGCGGCTCGGCGCGCAGTCCGTCCGACCGGTATCCCGAGACCCGCGTCGACGCCGCGTGGCGTGTCCGCGGTGCCAGGGGCATGGCGTTGGCGGTGATGCCGTTGACGTCACCCCACGTACCCGTCCACAGTGCCGCATGGGTGTTCGCGGTCGTGCTCGGCATGTGTG
>JACDAO010000077.1 GCA_013695405.1 Acidobacteriota bacterium
AAGCAGGACAACGCCACCGTCTTTGGTGACTTCCTGCAGGGCCCGCCGGTTGGCGGCGGCAACCCCGGCATCGGATCGGGCAAGACACACAACATCTCGGGCGGCGCGACCTACACGCTGACCTCGAACATGGTGCTCGACAGCAACGTCGGCTGGGTGCGCATGAACTCCGGCGTCGAGCAGAGCGACATCGGCCAGAACAAGGGCCTCGACATTCTCGGCATCCCCGGCACCAACGGCAACCGTTCGTTCGAGGGCGGCATGCCGCTGTTCGACATCAGCGGGTACACGGGGCTGGGCACGACCGAATCCTACATGCCGTACTTCCGCAGCGACGATCAGATGCAGGCGGTGCTCAACCTGAACTGGGTGAAGGGCAGTCACAACTTCCGCACCGGCACCGACGTCTACTGGCAGGCGATGAACCACACCCAGCCGGAATTCGACGGCACCAGCCAGGGCGCACGTGGCGGCTTCGATTACGGCAGCGGCCCGACGCTGTTGCGCGGCGGACCCTCGGGCAACAACTTCAACTCGTTTGCGACGTTCCTGCTGGGGCTGCCCACGCAAATCGGACGTGTCAACGAGGTCGATGCCCCCTTCACCACCCGAAACATCGCCTACAGCTTCTACGTGCGCGACCAATGGCAGGTCAAGCCGAAGCTGACCGTGTCCTACGGGACTCGCTGGGAGTACTTCCCGGTGCCGACGCGCGCCCATCGCGGCCTGGAGCGCTACAACCCGCAGACCAACATGATGGAGATTGGTGGCGTCGGATCGGTGCCAGAAGATCTCGGCGTCAAGGTCAGCAAGACGATGTTCGCGCCGCGCCTCGGCATGGCCTATCGCTTCGACGAGAAGACGGTGCTGCGCGCCGGCTACGGCGTGACCAACGATCCGTTCGCGTTGGCGCGTCCGATGCGCACCAACCACCCGGTGCTGCTCAACCTGCTGATTCAGGCGCCCACCTCGTTTGGCTGGACCAGCCGCACCGCGGACGGCATTCCCGCTATTGCCAACCCGGATTTGGGCAACGGCATCATCCCCATCCCGGGTGACGTGGCGGCCTTCACGCTGCCCACCGAGTTCAACCGCGGCAAGATCCACTCGTGGAACGTCTCGTTCCAGCGCGAACTCTACTTGGGCTTCGTCGGCGAAGCGGCATATGTCGCCACCAAGCAGGTGGATCAACTCGGGTACCGTGAATTGAACTGGTCGCCGATCAACGGGGGCCAGGCGGGCCGTCAGCTCGCTCAGGCGTTCGGCCGACGTGCGCAGACGCGCATCGTCACGCCTATCGGCGATTCCACCTACCACGCGTTGCAGACGCAGCTGAACCGCCGGTTCGCCAACGGGTTCCAGCTGGGCATGAACTACACCTACTCGCGTTCGAAAGGCATCGCCGGTGCACCCGACAGCGACAACTTGGCGCGGATCCAGATCCCCGAGTTCTACCACCTCAACTACGGGATCAGCGACCTCAACCGGCCCCACGCCTTCAACGTCACCAACATCACCGAGCTGCCGTTTGGCCCGGGACGCCGGTGGCTGAACGAACGTGGCGTGGTGGCGGCGCTGGCAGGCGGCTGGCAGGTGAACAACACCATCAGCTTCTTCAGCGGCACGCCAATCAGCGTGACGGCGTCAGGTGCGTCACTCAACGCACCGGAAAGCGCCCAGCGCGCCGACCTGGTCGGCACCCCGCAGATCATCGGCACTGGCGCTGCCGAGCGTGGGCAGCGGTTCTCGTACTTCGACCCGTCGGCGTTCGCGCCGGTGACCGAGGCACGGTTCGGCACCGCACCTTGGAATTTCCTGCAGGGACCTGGCTTCTGGAGCTGGAACTTCGGCTTGTTCCGCGAGTTCCGCTTCCTGGACAGCAAGACCCTGCAGTTCCGCTTCGAGGGCTTCAACATCCTCGACTCGCCGCGCTTCAATAACCCGGGCAGCAACGTCTCGAACTTGCAGCGCAACGCCGACGGTAGCATCCGCAGCCTGAACGGCTTCACCGAGATCACCAGCACCTCGGGCGGCAGCGAGCGTCAGTTGCGACTTGGTCTGCGCTTCGGCTTCTAGCACACACCACGAGTAGGCCCACGAGTAGGCCCTGGGACGCCGCTGCGCGCGGCGTTCCGGGGCCTTTTTGCTCCGTCGCGCAGTACACTCTCCCTTCCGACAGGCCTGGCCATCCGCGTCGAAGGCGTGCCCGGTGAGAACCTCACGGCCGGCGCGACGACACAGGACTTCGTGCTCAACAGCCATCCGGTGATGGTGGCGCGCGACACGCCGCAGTTTCTCGCGTTTCCTGAGGGCGGCCGAGGCGGGCCGCCTGGCCTTGGCGTGGTCCGTCCTCAGGCATCCGAAGACCGCGGTGCTCGGGGCGCGCGCGCCAACATCACACGTGCCGTCTCGACATCCCGTATTTCAGCGCCACCCCAGACCTCTTCGGCCCGGACCGTGCCGTCAAGTACGTCGTCTCCCCGTGCTCGGACACGCGCAGCGCAGTGCCCGAGCCGCTCGCTGCGACCTATCTGCACGAGGCGCTCAAGACGCGCCTCGCGCAGGCCGAGGCCTGCTTCGACCTCAAGGTACAGTTCCAGACGACGAGCATGCCGATCGAGGACGCGAGCGAGGAGTGGTCGGAAAGGGACTCTCCCTACTGCGCGGTGGCCCGCATTCGCATTCCGCCGCAGGACATCGACGACGCGGAACGCGTGGCGTCGTGCGAGTCGGCGTCATTCAACCCGTGGCACTGTCTGGCAGTCCATCGACCGCTCGGCGGCATGAACCGCGCGCGCCGGGAGATCTACCGGGCGATGTCGCAGTTCCGTTCTGGGCGGTAAGGTGGGGTGGCCGCCGAGTCTGGCGGCGACCTTGCACCCGAGAACTCATATGAAGAAGCCGTGCGGGCGGTACCGCAGGAGCTGCTGCGCTCCGGCGTGTGGACGGCGGATCGTCCGGAGCATCGCGCGCTCGTGACGGCGCTGGCCACAGCCATCAGCAACGAAGGGCGAGCCGAGGGCATCGACGCCCTGCGGCGACTGTCGGCGGCGGCGAACGGACGACCGGCGTGGCAGCGGACGGCGGTGCTGCAAGGTGTGAAGGCGTCCAGCCGGGCGGCGCAACCTGCCCCGGCCGCGGC
>JACDAO010000308.1 GCA_013695405.1 Acidobacteriota bacterium
CCCTTCCAGTCACGCGCCCGTCGGGTCAGGGCGTCGCGGTTGAGCCCCGCGAGCGCCAGAGCCGAGGCGTATCGTCGCTCGACGCGATCGTGGCGCACCACCAGGGCGGCGAAGAGCGCCGTCGACAGACCGAGCACGGCGCCGGCCGACCAGGTCGGTTGTCGAATGAGCAGCACCAGCGCGGCGACAATGACGGCGGCGGTGAGCATCCGGAGCCGGGAATAGCGCCGGGAGATCCCGCTTTCGACCGCGGCGGCAGCCTCGTACCGGTTCAGGCGATCGCGGTAGGCGCGCGCCGGACCGTCGGTGTCGGCCGGTGCGGTGCGATCGCTGATCGGGGCCTTGCTCACGTCACCAAGCCTGGCACGCTCTCAGCTTTGGCGTCGCCTGCCGATTCCTTGTCAAGTGTCCGATAACTCGACAGCCGGCCCGGCGCGGCCGCGGCGCGGCGACACCGTGGTGCAATACCGTGAGCAGTCAACGGCGGCCAACGTGCCGGCGGTGGTGGCGCTCGTCGTGACGTTGGCCGACGGGACGTTCGCCACGATGCGGGCGTCGTTCGCGGCGCATGCCGGTGCCGGCCCTCGGTTCGAGAGCGCGGCACGGGAACTGGCGCAGGCCAGCGGCCACCGCGCGCTGCGCTGGCACTGGCGGGAGCCCGATCACTACGAGCTGCTCTGGCCGGTCGTCGACAAGGACGATGTGGGGGAGTCAGCCGCGGGCTAGTGCGGCACGCGTACCGCGGTGTCGAGCCCGTATTGCTGCTCGGCGAAGTCCGACCTCGCCCCTTCTGGGACCGACGGCGGCGATCGACCAGGTGGCGTATGCCGACCTCGGCAATGGGCTCTCAATGGTTGCGCTGAAGCCGCGAGCCGGTCTTCACGCCAGCGGATCTCGACGGCCTGCTGACCGTCTCGCGCCGCAACAACGCGCGGGTTGCGGTGACCGGGATGCTGCTGTACCACGACGGCAACTTCATGCAGGCGCTCGAGGGCCCTCGGGAAGCTGTCACGCGGGTCTTTGGGCGGATCGAGCGAGACCCCCGCCATGGCGGCAGTCTCGTGCTGCTGCAGGCCGACCGGCCGCAGCGCCTCTTCACCGAGTGGTCGATGGCGTTCCGGCGCTACCAGACCGCAGACCTGCCGGATGGGCACAGCGCCTTTCTCGCGCGCGATCGAACGCCCGCGCCAACCCCGAGTCCCGACGCCATGCACCGGTTGCTCGAGAGTTTTGCCAGCCGATTGCGATAGAGCGGCGGCGTGCTGAAGTCGTTCGGCTCGACACGACCCGGTCGCGCACTCGACGCGACGAACGCGGTGGGAGCCAGCGGTGGAGGTGGCAGCGCGAGGCTGCATCGCGCCGCCGCGGAACTGCCGCGGCGCCATCCACGATCGGGGTTGACCGAACGCCGACCCCGAGACGTTGTTCACGCTCGTGGGTCCCCTTTGCACCGACGAACCGGATGACCGCACCTACTGGTGGTCGCGCACGCCAGCGGAGCGCCTGAGCGACCTCGGTCATGCCGTGGGCGCGTTGAACGGCCTGTCAGATGAATCGATGACGCCATGGGCCAAACCGAAGCCCAGGCGAGGGAGTGGCTGCGCAGGCACGTCTTTGCCGTCAGCGCCCAACCCGGTGGCTGGGCGAACTTGCATCGATGCGGTACGACGCAGGAGTGCGCGGGGCAACCCCGTTCGCTGCGCGCTTCATTCTGAATTCTGAATTCTGAATTCTGATTATCGTGACCCCGCCGCCAGTATGTCGCGCGCGAAGTCCAGCCAGTCCGCGCGCTCGAGGGCCGGCCGGTCCGACAGCCACCGGCGCGCCTTGTCACGCAGCAGCTGCCATTCGTCCTGCCACGCGGACGCATGCACCTCGAGCCAGACGATGGCCAGGGCCGTCGCAGAGGCGCGTCGAGTCTCGTCCGCCGTGTCTGGCAGGCGCGCCTCCAGCACAGACAGCTCGCGATCGACGATGCGCGCGAGTGCAGAGGTGAGTGCCCAGGAGCCGTCGGCATCCTGGAGTGCGACGAGCTCGTCGAGCACTGCAGGTCGCCTCGCGCTGCGCCCGAATCCGCTGAGCGCGCTCAACCCCCATCTGCTCTTGAACGACTTCTCCGTTGAACGCCGTGTAATCGATTGACCGGCGGAGGGGACGCTGGCCCCCACATCCATCGCGCTTGCATCGGCCGCATCGCCCCAGTGCACGGCGAGTGGGCGACTGGAACTGACATACATCGGGCCAGGGATCCCGAAGTCCCGCAGCGATGTGCCGGCCCACCCGTGCGCGAGCATGACGGGCACCCGCCGCAACTGCACCTCGCCGATGACCGGCGTGGCGCGACGTTCCACGGCGACAAACGACGTCTCGCGCGACATCAGGCCATGCCGTATCGCCAAGGCGATGATCTGCTGTCGTACCGAGGCGTGCTTCCGTCCGCGCTGGCGTGAGCCGTGCAGCGCCGTCCACTCCGGACTCTCCTCGAGTTCACGGATGCGAGTCCGCGCAGCAAGCGTCAGGGCAATTGTTCCCGCCACGGGCGCATCGTCGATGCGGATATCCCAGGTCTGAACGCCATCGATCAGGGAAGCTGTCAAGCGCGCAGCACTCGGCATGGTGCCCGTGACGAGTCCATACGCGAGCAGCCGCTGCCCGGCAAACACAGGCGCCAGTTCCTCGGGTGCGGTCGTGACGTCCCCGCCGATCCACTCGATCCGCACATCGGTCATGGCCGGAGCGAGCAACCGTGCGAACTGCCGCATCACCCTCGTCTCGATGCGTTCACCAGGATGGATGAACTCCGCGGCACCGCCGCCGGCGCGCGCCAGGCCGCGCACCAGGTGCTGGCTCGCGGCGCTGCCGATCCCGAACGTGAACACGCGCGACGTCTGGCGGTGTCGTGCAGCAAGCGCGATGACGGTGTCGGTGTTGGTGACGGCGCCGTCGGTCAGTACCACCACCTGTCGCGGCAGGTCGGGTCGCGCGGGCTGCGAGAGGACGAAGCGGAGCACCGGTTCCAGTTCGGTTCCGCCGAGGTTGGCCTCCAGGCGCTCGACGTATCGCGTCGCGGCATCGAGGCTCGCCTGGTCGTACGGGCGGCTCTCCGTGAACAGCGGCTGGTACGTCGTGCCGAAGC
>JACDAO010000623.1 GCA_013695405.1 Acidobacteriota bacterium
ACGGACGGCCGGTCGCCTACTTCGACGGCCCGGGCGGGACGCAGGTCCCGTCGGCCGTTGTCGACGCGATCGTCGACTACCTCCGGCATCACAACGCCAATACCCACTGGCACTACCCGACCAGCCAGGAAACCGACGCCATCCTCCAGGACGCCCGGCAGGTCTGTGCCACGTTCCTCAACGCCCCCGGCCCCTCGTCGATCAGTTTCGGACAGAACATGACGACGATCACCTTCCACCTGGCGCGAGCGCTGGCGCGCCAGTGGGGGCCAGGCGACGAGGTCGTCGTGACCGATCTCGATCACCACGCCAACGTCGATCCGTGGCGAGATGCGGCCGCCGAGCGTGGCGTGACGGTCCGCCACGCGCCGCTGACACCTGACCTGTCCGGGCTCGACATGGACGCGCTGGCTGCACTGCTGACGCCGCGCACGCGCCTGTTGGCGATCGGCGCCGCGTCCAATGCGATCGGCACGATCACCGACGTCACGGCCGCGACCCGGCTCGCCCACGCTGCTGGAGCGCTGGTCTTCGTCGATGCGGTGCACTACGCGCCACACGTCCTGGTCGACGTCCAAACGATCGGCTGCGACCTGCTGGCGTGCTCGCCGTACAAGTTCTACGGCCCGCACCAGGGCGTGCTCTGTGCGCGACCCGAGCTGATTGCGTCGCTGACACTGCCCCGACTACGACCGGCGCCGGCGCAGCCACCCGACAGCCTCGAGACCGGCACCCAAAGCCACGAAGGCATTGCCGGCACCGCCGCCGCGGTGCGCTTCCTGGCCGGCATCTGCGGCCCGGTCGGCGTCGGTCCGGGGGCGCTGCGCGACGGCCTGGTCCGCAGCTTCACGGCGTTGGACGACGCCGCCGAGCCGCTCACGCAGCAGTTGTGGGAGGGCCTCGGTGCGATTGCCGGCATCACCCGCTACGGCCGCCCGCCCGGCGCGGCACGCACACCGACCGTGTCGTTCGTCGTCGAAGGCCACGGCAGTCACGCGGTCACCAGGCGACTGGCCGACGAGGGGCTGTTCGTGTCGTCGGGCGATTTCTACGCGAGCACGGTGGTCGAGCGGCTCGGGCAGGCCGAGCACGGCTTGATCCGCGTCGGTTGTGCCTGCTACACCAGCACCGACGAGATCGACCGGCTGCTGTACGCGGTGCGGCGACTCTAGCGCCCGCCGCCATGTCGGCCGACCGAGCCGTCAGTGGACGAGGTCGACGGCGCCGGCTGCCACGCGGGCCGGTTGGGAAGCCGGGGCGCCGGGCGCCGGGATCAGGGCGGCCCAGCGCTCGAGCAGGCCGCGCAGGTCGTCGAAGCGCAGTGGCTTGGGCAGGTAGTCGTCCATGCCGGCGTCCAGACACCGCTGCCGGTCGCCTTCCATCGCGTTGGCGGTCAGCGCGACGATCGTCGTGCGACCGGCCACGACCGCTTCACGCTGGCGGACAAGGGCGGTCGCCTGGTAGCCGTCGCACTCGGGCATCTGGCAATCCATCAGCACGAGGTCGTAGGGCAGCCGGCCGAGCGCCTCGACCGCTTCGAGGCCGTTGCCGACCGCGTCGACGCGGTGTCCGAGTTTGTCCAGCATCCGGACCGCAACCCGCTGGTTGACCGGGTTGTCCTCGGCCAGCAGGATCCGCAGCCGACGGGCCGCCGGCGCGGTGACCGGCGCCGTGCGCTGCAGCGGCATCGGCTGCGCCCCGAGATTGAGCGCCTGCGTCAACGCCTCGAGCAGGTAGCGCTTCTTGATCGGCTTGGTAAGCAGGCCGGCAAAGCCGCGTGCGGTCGCTTCACTCGAGCCACCGGGCAGGACCACCGACGAGGACAGCAGCAGCGGCAGTCCCCGGGTGGTCGGCCTGGCATGAAACAGGTCCCCGAGCGTGAAGCCGTCGATGCCCGGCATCTGGTGGTCGACGATGGCGAAGTCGAACACCGCGCCTGTCGCATCGGCCGCGTCGAGCGTGCTCATCGCCGCCTGTGGCGTCCCCACACACGCCACCTCGACGCCGCACGACGCCAGCAGGCTGCGGAAGACGTGCCGGCTGATCTCGTGGTCGTCGACGCACAGCGCCCGGCGTCCCTTCAACAGGGCGGTGACCGCGTCTACGGTCGGCTCGAGCCGCTCGAGCCGCGCGGTGAAGAAGAAGGTGCTGCCCTGACCGGGCACGCTGCGGACGCCGACCTCTCCCCCCATGGCCTCGGCAAGCTGACGGCTGATGGCCAGGCCAAGACCCGTACCGCCGTAGCGCCGCGTGGTCGACGCATCAGCCTGCGTGAACGGCTGGAAGAGTCGCTGCTGGACGTGCGACGGCACGCCGACGCCGGTGTCGATCACCTCGAAGCGGATGGTGGTGCGCGTGCCGTACGCCTCGTCGACGGTGATCCGGGTGCTGACCGAGCCGTGCGACGTGAACTTGACCGCGTTGCTGAGCAGGTTGAGCAGCACCTGGCGGATCCGACCCGGGTCGCCCTTGACCCGATGCGGCACGTCCGATGCCGAGAAGCCGCCGAACTCGAGGCCCTTCTTGCGCGCGGTCTCGGCGACCAGATCGAGCGCGTCCTCGAGGATGCCGCGCAGATCGAAGTCGACCGTCTCGAGCGCGAGCTTGCCCGCCTCGACCTTCGAGAAGTCGAGGATGTCGTTGATGATCGTCAGCAGGTGTTCGGCCGAGGCGCGCACCGCCTCGGCGAATTCGCGCTGCTCGGTGGTCAGCGGCGTGTCGAGCAGCAGCCCGGTCATCCCGATGATGCCGTTCATCGGGGTGCGGATCTCATGGCTCATGGTCGCCAGGAAGCCGCTCTTGGCGGCGGTGGCGGCCAGCGCTGTGTCGCGGGCCTGGGCCAGTTCCATGGCCTGGGTC
>JACDAO010000324.1 GCA_013695405.1 Acidobacteriota bacterium
GCCCAGGATGCCGCGGCCGCCGACAAGGCACGGCTGCGCGACCAGGCGATGCAGAGTGAAGCTGTGCAGGCCATGCTCGACGTGTTCCCGGCTGAAATCAGGGACGTCGAAGAGATCTCATGAGCCCGCAGCCCGACGCCCCACAGCCGTTTGGAGGTACCTCGTGAACATCCAGCAGATGATGAAGCAGGCGCAGGAGATGCAGGCCCGCATGCAGAAGCAGGCCGAAGAGACGGTCATCGAGGCCACCGCCGGCGGCGGCGCCGTCACCGTGCAGGTCAACGGCAGCAAGCAGCTGCTGTCCATCGTCATCGACCCGGACGCGGTCAGCCGCGAGGACGTCGAGATCCTGCAGGACATGATCCTGCTGGCGGTCACCGACGCGCAGCGCAAGGCCGACGAGGCGATGAGCCAGTCGGTGAACGGCATGATGGGCGGCCTCAAGCTGCCCGGCATGTAGACGTCTCCGCCCTTGGCTTCACCCTATCCCGAGCCGCTGATGCGGCTGATCGAGCAGCTGCAGAAGTGGCCGGGCATCGGCGCCAAGAGCGCCCAGCGCCTGGCCTTCCACGTGCTCAAGGCGCCCCGTGAGGACGCCGAAGGTCTCGCCGACGCGCTGCGCGACGTCAAGGTGCACGTCCAGCATTGCTCGATCTGCAGCAACATCACCGACACCGACCCGTGCATGTACTGCACCAGCCCTGAGCGCAACTCGCACGTCATCTGCGTCGTCGAGGAACCGGCCAACGTCGTCGCGGTCGAGAAGAGCCGCGATTTCCGCGGGCGCTATCACGTGCTGATGGGCACGCTGTCGCCGCTGCAGGGAATCGGCCCGGATGCGCTGCGAATCAAGCCGCTGCTGGCGCGCGTCGCGGCGGGTGGGATCGAGGAAGTGATCGTCGCCACCAATCCCACCGTCGAGGGCGAGGCCACCGCGATCTACCTGGCCAAGTTGCTCAAGCCGCTCGGCGTGCGCGTCACCCGGATCGGCATGGGCGTGCCGGTCGGCAGCGATCTCGACTACGCCGACGAGGTCACGATGACCCGGTCCCTGCAGGGGCGGAGGGAAATGTGAAGGTGATCGCGGTGATGACGCGTGCACCGCGCACGTCCGTCGACGCGCCCGATGAGATCAAGACCCGGCTGAAGCCGGTGCTGCCCGAGATCACCAGCCGCGAAGCGCTGCAGCGGGCGTGCCTGGCCGACGTGCTCACCGCGGCCCGCACGGTGCCCGGCGCGCTGGTGCGAGTGGCCGTGACCCGTGCCGGCAGCGAGCGCGCCTGGGCCGATCTCGGGGTGGCCCCTGCCCACGTGCTCACGCAGCGGGGCGAGTCGCTCGGCGAGCGCGAACGGGGGGTGTTCGCGGATCTGTTCCGGCGCGGCGCGCGCCAGGTGGTGCTGGTCGGCTCGGATGTGCCGACGCTTGGCGCCGCCATTCTGCAGCAGGCCTTTGCCGCGCTCGTGGCCTCGCCATCGCACGTGGTGCTGGGGCCGGCCGCCGACGGCGGCTACTACCTGCTCGGACTGGCCGGACCGGTGGTCCCGGATCTGTTCAGCGGCGTGCGCTGGAGCACCAGGTACGCCCTGGCCGACACGCTGCGGCGCTGCGAATTCGAGAGCCGGCGTGTGACGTTCCTGCCGATGCTCGACGACCTCGACGAGCCAGAGTCGCTGGCCCACCTGCGCGCCGATCTCGAGGTCGACCCGTCGCGCGCGCCACACACCGCGGCATTTCTTCGCCAGGTGGAGCCGCTCGGCACGGCGTCGGTCGGACAAGTCCGACCGCTACAACAGCCGTAGGAGTTGGTCGGACAAGTCCGACCGCTACAACGGCCGTAATCAGGCATCAGGCATCAGTCGGGCATCGGGTAGGGTGCCGTCCGGAATCCGCGCAGCGCCAGGAACGCCACGCCGACGCCGGTCCAGACCAGCATCCGCGCCTTGCGCACCAGCGACACCGTCACGCCGAGCGCCGCGGTGTAGCCGACCACCTGCGCCAACAGCGCCGTGCCGGCCTCATCGACACCGAGCCGCAGCGGCACGAACTTGAACGCGACGTTGATCACCCGGTTGACGACCTCGAACAGGAAGGCGCCGAGCAGCGTCGGGTCGACGCCGCCTGCCAGCAGCGACAGCGTCAGGTAGACCTCCGCCACGCCAAGCGCGTGGTACCCCACTTCGAGCAGCAGCACCGGCCCCGGCCGTGACGGGTGGCGCCGAGCGAAGGTGTAGATCCGCTCCTCGAGCGTCTGCAGCTTGCCGACCCGTCCGACCAGTGCGCGTGGCGCGATCGCCAGCCCCTGCAGGCGTCCGACCACATGGGTCAGCGGACGGAACCTGCCACTGGCCAGCGCCAGCGCGACCAGCAGGAACGCGGTCATGCCGACCAGCGCCACCAGGCTCATCACCCGCAGCGCCGCCGGCAGATCGAAGATCGACAGCAGCACCAGGGTGCCGCCGCCGATCATCGCCGCCACGGTGATGGTGTAGAAAAGGTTCTCCAGCGCGATTCCCGACAGCGCGCTCATCAGCGAGACCCGGTCGCGGACCAGCGCCGCTTTGGTCGGCTCGCTCACGAACAGGCCGAGCGGAAGCAGGTTGCCGAGCGCGTCTCCGCCAACCAGCGCCGGGAAGGTGTCGCGCAGGCGCAGCGCGTGCGGCGGCTCGGTACACAGCACCCAGGCCCAGGCGCGCGCCGCAAAGCGCAGGCCGGACAGGACGAGGATCACGGCGAAGGCGCCGCCGATGCGGCGGAAGCCGTCAGCGACCGTCTCCAGTCCAGTCTGCCTCACGGTGTAGGCGAACAGCAGCAGCCCGGCCAGGGCGGCGGCCGCGCTGCCGAGGCGCCTGGCAGACGGCGATCTCCGGACCGAATCGGGCATCGCGTGGGGGAGCAGGGGCGCGGGACCGAGCCGCAGGCTCCACTATAATGCCGCCGATGCTGCCGGCGACGTTGCACGTCCCCGCCGCCCTGCTTTTCCTGGTGGGCGGTGTGCTGTCCTGCTTTCTGGGGCAGCGGACCTTCCGGATCGTCCTCGGGCTCTACGGCTTCGTGCTCGGCGTCCTGGTCGCCGGGTCGATCCTCGGGCCGGCCGACACCACCCGCGACCTGTTGATGCTCGGCGCCGGCGGCGTGGCCGGTGCGGTCGCGCTGGTCCTGGCCTACTTCATCGGCGTGGCGCTGCTCGGGGCGGCCTGCGCCGCGCTCGCCGTCCATGCCGTTGCGGCCTGGTTCGGCGCCGAACCCCCGGCGATGCTGGTGATCGGCTGTACCATCGCCGGCGCGCTGGTGTCGCTGGCGCTGCAACGCTACGTGATCGTCATCTGCACCGCGTTCGGTGGCGCCTGGCTGCTGGTGATGGGCGCGCTCGGGCTGTGGCACCGCGAGGCGGTGACCGGACTCGGCGGGGCGGCGACCGGCTGGCTGTCCTACCCGTTGCGCCCGGCGCCTGGCGAAGGCTGGGTGGTGGTGGTGTGGCTGCTGATTGCCCTGGCCGGGCTGTTCTCGCAATTGAAGCTGGTCACCCCACGCATGGCCCGCTGAGGATCCGCCGCTGTCGATGCATTCCTTCCGATCCGTCGTACTCGGACTGTGGCTGGCCGCGTCCGGGTCGCCACTGCTGGTGTCCGCCGCCCCGGCGCCGCTGCCGAAGGCCAAGTCGCACCGCGAACAGAACGCGCTGGTTCACGGCTGGATTCAGCAGCGGTTCGGCCGGCTGCTGCCCGACCTGATGCGCCGCCACGGCATCGACCTGTGGATCGTCGTCAGTCGCGAGTACAACGACGACCCGGTGTTCCGATCGATGGCGCCGCTGACCACCTATGCGTCACGCCGGCGGACCATCCTGGTCTTCCACGACCTCGGGCCGTCGCATGGCGTCGAGCGGCTGTCGGTCGGACGCTTCGACTACGACCGGCTCTACACCGTGCGGCCGACCGCCAACGACGGGCAGTGGGCCGGCCTGCGGGCGTTGCTCGACGAGCGGCAGCCGGCGGTGATCGGCATCGACGTCTCGAAGACGTTCGCGCACGCCGACGGACTGTCACACAGCGAACACGAGGCGCTGGTCGCCGCGATCGGTCCGGCCCATGCCGCCCGGCTGAAATCGGCCGAGCCGCTGGCCGTGGACTGGCTGAACCGCAGGCTGCCCGAGGAGACGGCGGCCTATCGCGAGGCGATGACGCTGGCCCACGGCATCATCCGCGAAGCGTTCTCGCGGCAGGTGATCACCCCGGGTGTCACCACCACCGACGATGTCGCGTGGTGGATGCGGCAGCGGGTCGCCGAGCTCGGACTCGGACAGTGGTTTCATCCGACCGTCGACCTGCAGCGTGCCGGTGGACGCCCGGCCGACAGTCTCGTCATCCAACGCGGCGACTTGCTGCACTGCGACTTCGGGCTGGTCTACTTGGGCTTCGCCACTGACACGCAACACAATGCTTACGTGCTCAAGGACGGGGAGCGCCAGGCGCCGGCCGGCTTGCGGGAAGGCCAGCGCCGTGGCACCAGGCTGCAGGACATCGTGCTGATGCAGGCCAGGCCGGGGGTGACGGGCAATGTGGCGCTGGCCGCGTCATTGAGCCAGGGCCGGGCCGAGGGTCTGACGCCGGTGATCTACTGTCACCCGATCGGGGTCCACGGGCACGGCGCCGGGCCGCACATCGGCATGACCGATTATCAGAACGGCCTGCCCGGGATGGGGGAGTATCGCTTCGAGCCCGACACCTGGCAGTCGATCGAGCTCAACGTCTCGCACGTCGTGCCCGAGTGGGCTGGCCAGGTGGTGCGGTTCGCGCTCGAGGAAGATGCGGTGCTGACCGCCGACGGCTGGCGGTGGATTCTCGACCGGCAGGACGCGCTGTACCTGATCGACTAGCGTTTCTTGCGCGCCTTGGCCGCGGCGTCGTCGAACTTGCCGGCCCAGCGCGCGACCCTGGAGATCGAGGCCCCGATGAGGCGATAACGCCGTTGCCGCCCCTCCTTGCGCACGGCGACGAGCCGGGCCTCGAGCAGCAGGCGGAGATGCTGCGAAATCGCCGGCCGACTCATGTCGAACGGCTCGGCCAACTCGTTGACGGTGCGATCGCCGGTTCGCAGCAAGTCGAGCAGAGCCCGACGCGTCGGATCAGCAATCGCGCGGAAGACGTCGGTCTGGGCTTGCGCGGTCACCCAGACACAGTACGGAAGCCGGCGCTGAAATGTCAACGCATGCCTTCCTATTCGAGCGCCCAACGAATCGGCCCGGCGACGGACCGACCCGCAGCGGCGGGTACGGGTCGGCGTAGAGTGGTTCCGATGTCACGCGTGGGCCTGGCAGCCGACTGCCTGGCGCTGATGCTGATGCTGGTGCCCCGGCCGGTGTCGGCTCAGCCCGTCGTCGCCGGCGCGACGCCGGGCAAGTCGTCGTCGGACGAGTCGCCGGACGGCGAGCTGTCGTCGGACCGGCCTGGCGTCAACGCGCCGGCCGCTGTGGTCGGCGCGGGTGTGGTGCAGATCGAGCTCGGGTGGAGCGCGGCCTGGGACGACGAGGACGGCCGCACGAGCGAGGCGCCGCAGCCGTTGCTGCGGTACGGCCTGCACCGGGCGATCGAACTGCAGTTCTCCAGCGACGGCCTGGCG
>JACDAO010000366.1 GCA_013695405.1 Acidobacteriota bacterium
GCGCTAGGCGCGTGCGGCCGCCCGAGGGGCGAAAGGCTGTCCGGATTCACGTTATGATCGGAGGATTGCATGGTTCCTTTGGGCAGGACACCCTCCGTAGTACTTCTCGCCGGAACGCTATGACGACACCCAGGAATGGCTCGAACAGAATTGAACGCCGCGACTTCCTCCGCAAGACCGGCGCGGCAGGCGTGATTGCCGCCGGGTTCCCCGGCATCATCTCGGGGCAAACCGTGACCAATGCCCTGAAGGTCGGACTGGTTGGCTGTGGCGGCCGCGGCAGCGGCGCGGCGGCGCAGGCGTTGACCGCCGACCCCCATGCCGAACTCACCGCGATGGGCGACATCGACACCGCCATCGTCGACCGTGCCGTCACCCGGCTCAAGGGCAGCAGCCGGTTCGGCACCCGGGTCAAGATCGAGAAGGGCTTTGCCGGGCTCGATGCCTACGACAAGGTCATCAACAGCGGTGTCGACGTCGTGCTGCTGGCCTCGCCGCCAGGCTTCCGACCCCAACACCTGACCGCGGCGGTCAATGCCGGCAAGCACATCTTCTGCGAGAAGCCGGCGGCGACCGACTCGCCCGGTATCCGGCAGGTGATTGCCGCGCAGAAGCAGTCCCAGGGCAAGAACCTGGCGCTGGTCTCCGGCTTCTGCTGGCGCTACAACAACATGATCGCGGCCGCGATGGAACAGGTACACAACGGCGCCCTCGGCCGGCTGGTGTCGCACCACTCGACCTACTACACCAACCCGGTCAAGCCGATGCCGCCCGAGAGCGCGCGTCCGGCCGGAATGGGCGATGTGGAGTGGCAGGTGCGCAACTGGTACAACTTCACATGGCTGTCGGGCGACAGCCTGGTCGAACAGGCCGTCCACAACGCCGACAAGATCATGTGGGTGATGAAGGACCAGCCGCCCCAGAGTTGCGTCGCGGTGGGTGGTCGCGCGGTCCCGAACAATGGCGGCAACATCTTCGACCACTTCGCGGTGAACTACGTCTACCCGAATGGCTACCGCGTCTTCCTTGCCAACCGCCAGTCCACCGGCTGTTTCAACGGCACCCTCGACTACGTGATGGGCACCGATGGCACGCTGCTGCTCGGCCAGGGCAAGCCCCGCATCGAAAACCCCGACGGGAAGGTCACATGGCAGTTCGAGGGCGAGGAGTACGACATGTACCAGCGTGAACACGACGTGCTCTTCGCGTCGATTCGCGCCGGCAAGCCCAAGAACGACGATCTCAATCTGGCCCCGAGCTCGCTGCTCGTCATCATGGGACGACAGGCGGCCTACACTGGCCAGCAGGTGACCTGGGAGCAGTCGCTGAACTCCGAGGTCAGCCTGTTGCCGGCCTCGCTCGACTTCGCGGCCAAGCACGACGCCGGTGGTCTGCCGATCCCGGGCCGTTCGAAGGTGGTCTGACCATGCCGGCCCGTCCGTCGGCCGCCGTCGCCGCCGTGGCCCTGCTGGCCATGGCGACGACCGCCTCCGTCTTCACGCGCCAGGCCGCGAGCGCGGTCGAGCCCAAGGAGATGGCCGCGGTCGAGAAGATCCGCGCGGCCGTCGAGGAACGGCTGAAGAAGGCCGGGGCGGCGCCCGCCGAGGCCTACACGGTGACCATTCCCAACACCGCCGTCTCGTACGGCATGGTCCCGATTCCGGCCGGCGAGTTCCTGATAGGCTCGTCGGCTCCGGATGCCAGGCCGGAGGAGCAGCCGCAGCACAGTGTCCGCGTCGCGGCCTTTTGGATGCAGACTCATGAGGTGACCTGGGACTCGTACCTGATGTTCATGTTTGCGGACCAGGCCAAGGAACCGGAGCATCCCGACGCGCTGGTCGACGCCTTGAGCCGGCCGACGGCGCCGCACCTCGAGATGAGTTTCGGGCGCGGCAACGACAACTTCCCGGCGATCAGCATGACGCAGCACGCCGCCAGCAAGTACGCCCAGTGGTTGAGCGCCAAGACCGGCGAGTACTACCGGCTGCCGACCGAGGCCGAGTGGGAGTATGCCTGCCGCGGCGGTTCGAAGGACCCGGTGCCGCCGGGTGATCTCGGCGAGGTCGCCTGGATGAAGAAGAACTCGGCGGTCGACCCGTTCACCGACGGCACCTACCACAAGGTCGCCACCAGGAAGCCCAACGCGTGGGGCCTGTTCGACATGCTCGGCAACGTCATGGAGTGGACGCTCGACCAGTACGCGCCCTACACCGCGGCAGCCGCCGACAACCCGTGGGTCCGGACGACGACCGCCTATCCGCACGCGGTCCGCGGCGGGTCGTGGAACGACGACGACATGCGGGTGACGTGCACCGCGCGGGTCGCGTCGGAGGCGTCGTGGAAGCGGCAGGATCCGCAACTGCCCAAGAGCGTCTGGTACATGACCGACGCGCAGTGGCTCGGGTTCCGCCTGGTGCGGCCGGCGGCGCTGCCCAGCGCCGAGGACATGTATCGCGCCTGGAACAACGGCGTCGAGATCGACCCGTACTGACCGGCCACGTGCGATGACGCGCACGGGCCTCTCGTCATGTCTCGCCATGATGCTCGGCGCCGTCCTGTCGGCGTCGGGCGGCCGAGTCGTGCCGACCCCCTCGACGCTCGAGCGCTTCGAAGCCGTCCAGCCCCACATGGGCACGCTGGCCCGGATCACGGTCTTCACGGCTGATGCCGCAGACGCGCGGGCAGCCTTCACCGCGGGCTTCGATCGGATCCGCGCCTTGAACGCCACGCTCTCGGACTACCTGCCCGACAGCGAAATCAATCGCATCACGCGGACCGCGGTCGGCGTGCCGGTGCCCGTCAGTGCCGACCTGTTCACGGTGCTGCGCGCGGCGCAGGATTTGTCGGTGGCCACCGACGGAGCCTTCGACATCACGCAAGGGCCCGTCACCCGCCTATGGCGCGACGCCCGAAAGACGCGCCTCGCGCCGGACGCCGCTGCGCTCTCCGACGCGGCCCGCCGCACCGGCTACCGCAAACTGCATCTTGACGACGTGACCCGGAGCGTCGCGGTCGACCAGCCGGAGATGGCACTCGACGTCGGCGCGATCGGCAAGGGCCATGCGGCCAGCGAAGCGCTGGCGGCCATCGCGCAGCTGGGCGTGCGCAGTGCGCTGGTGGCCATCAGCGGCGACCTGGCATTCAGCGGCGCGCCGCCCGGCCAGCGTGGCTGGCGAATCCGGATTCACGACGGCGACCTGCCGGACCCTCGTGTTCCGGCCGTCCTCCACCTGACCCACGCGGCCGTCTCCACGTCGGGCAACAGCGAGCAGTACCTCGACGTCGATGGGCGCCGCTACTCGCACGTGATCGATCCCGCCACCGGCCTCGGCCTGGTCGACGACATCACGGTGACGGTGGTGGCGCCGCACGGCCTCGAGGCCGACGGGCTGGACACGGCGCTGGGCGTACTCGGCGTCGAGCGTGCACTGGCGCTGGTCGAATCCCGGCGCGACGCCGCGGCGCTGATCGTCCATCGCACGAAGGACGGCGTGCGGGTGGTGCCATCGTCCCGGTTCGTCGAGCTCGCCCGGCAGTAGGACCGAGCGTCGGACCTCACGTCAGCGGGGCGTGGCCCAGGTGCGCCCGTCGTGCCCGACGTGGATCGTGGTCCCGTCGAATCCCGCGGCGCTGATCTCGTAGAGGGAATCAGTAGCCGTCAGGGT
Organism: Acidobacteriota bacterium; assembly: GCA_013695405.1. Classification (GTDB taxonomy): domain Bacteria; phylum Acidobacteriota; class Vicinamibacteria; order Vicinamibacterales; family Vicinamibacteraceae; genus Luteitalea. Next base: position 3,666 of record JACDAO010000366.1, read on the forward strand.
CGGCCGGAACTGCAGGCCGTCGACCTGGATGTTGCCGGCGCTCAGGGCGGCCAGGTCAGATGCGTAGCGGCCATGCGCGGCGCGGAAGGCCCGCTGCCGGTGATACAGGCGGCGCAGCGCCCACGTGACCCGCTCGTTCCGATTCTCGACGAACGCGACGGCGCGCGAGCCGGCCGGCACGTCGGTGAACTGGACGTAACCCCATCGCTCCGGCATGTGCATGTCGATGGCGCCCTGTGGACTCCAGACCCAGTTGTCTTCGGCGAGCGGCTTGCCGGTGGCCGCGTCGATCCGCTTGCGGTAGGTGCCATCGACCTCGTCGAGTGTCCACTGGACGCGCGAGAGGTTGACGCGCCACTGCTCGCCGTCGCTCGGCGCGCGACGATTCGGCGCTGCCTCACGCAGGATCGCCCACGGCAGGGCCATTTCCACCGACCAGCCCCGATCGCGATCCCCGGGCCGATTGATCGTGCCGCGGATGTCGACGGCC
>JACDAO010000388.1 GCA_013695405.1 Acidobacteriota bacterium
TGGTCGAGCGTGACGTCTGGCACAATGGCTGGACCTTCGTCGGCCTGTCCGCGCTGCTCGGCACCGAGTGGGCGCTGCGCCGACGATGGGGGTTGCGATGAGCCGATGGCCGTGGGGTTCGCTTGCCGGGGCGCTGCTCGCGTGTGGGGCGCTGCCGCTGTACGGTCAGCCGGCGCCACCGCCGGTGCCGCCGCAGACCCGCGTGCTGATCGTCTCGGGCGCCGCCGGCAGCGACGAGTACCAGCAGCGCCAGCGCACCTGGCGTGAATCGCTGGTCGACCTGCTGACCGCGCGGCTCGCGGTCGCCGCCGCACGCATCGTCGTGCTCACCGAAGCGCCGGCCGAGGGGTATCAGACCGCGACCGCAGTCAACCTGCGGCAGGCGGTGGCGACGATTCGGGCGTCGCAGGGCGCCGCCGACACGCTGCTGGTGGTGCTGCTCGGACACGGGACCTTCGACGGGGTCGACGCCAAGTTCAACCTGGTCGGGCCGGACCTGACCGCGCACGAGTGGCGCGACGCGCTCGCCAGCATGCCGGGACGCCTGGTGTTCGTGCAGACTGCGAGTGCCAGCTTCCCGTTCCTGGCGGCGCTGGCCGGCCCGCAGCGGGTGGTCATCACCGCCACCGATTCGCCGCAGCAGAAGTACGACACGGTGTTCGCCGAGCACTTCATCGCGGCCTTCGCCGCCGATGCCGACGGGTCGGACCTGGACAGCGATGGCCGGATCTCGATCTGGGAAGCGTTCGCTTACGCTGCCGATGCCTCGAAGCGCTACTACCAGCAGCGCGGGCAACTGTCGGTGGAACGCGCGCTGCTCGACGACTCGGGCGACGGCGTCGGCCGTGACGTCGTCACGCAGGGTAGCGACGGGCTGCTGGCGAGCCGGCTGTTCCTCGATCCGGACCCGGCGATCGCCTCCGGCGATCCCACCGTGACATTGCTGATAGGCCGGCGCAACATGCTCGAAACCGAGCTCGACGAGCTCAAGCGCAAGAAGAGCTTCATGCCCGAGGCCGATTACGGACGCGAACTCGAGCGGATCATCATCGACATCGCGCGGGTCTCGCGCGACGTCCGCCGCCGCACCCGAAGCTGACCGGTCAGCGCGCGACGTGATCCCACCACTCGGCGCGCATGCGCTCCGGGCGCCTGAACAGCAGCACCAGCGCCGCGCCGGCGATGAAGCCTCCGGCATGCGCGAAGAAGGCGATGCCGCCCATGTCCTGTGGCCGCACCGCGGCCAGCGTACCGAGCCCGCTCAGCAACTGCGTGGCGAACCACAGGCCGAGCAGCAGCACGGCCGGCACCTCGATGAAGGTGATGAACACGAAGGTCAGCACGCGCGAGTGTGGAAACAGCACCAGATAGGCGCCGAGCACGCCGGCAATCGCGCCGCTGGCGCCGACCATCGGCACCTGCGAGCCGGCGGCGAACAGCGTTTGCAGGAGCGCCGCCGCCAGGCCGCACAGCACGTAGAACACGACGTACCGGCCGTGGCCCATGCGGTCCTCGACGTTGTCGCCGAAGATCCACAGGAACAGCAGGTTGCTGAACAAGTGCCCGAAGCCGGCGTGGACGAACATCGACGTCAGGACCGCGGTCACGTTGAAGTCCAGCGGAGTCACGCCCCAGGTCCTGATGAAGGCTTCGAACGGCGCGCTGCCGACTGGTGGCATCAGCAGGAACACCAGCACGTTGATGATCAGGAAGGTGATCGTGACCACCGGGGTAGTCCGCGAAGGAATCACGTCACGGATCGGGATCACGCCTTCATTGTATGCTCGCCAATTGTGCCGATTCCTGAGACGAAGCCATCGTAGCCGTCGGACTTGTGAGTCCTGAGTCGAGGCAGTCGTAGCGGTCGGACTTGTCCGACCGGGAGGCGGACCGCCGGACAAGTCCGGCGGCTACATTTTCTGAGGCGACATGATCTGCGCACAGTGCGGAACCGACATCGCCGACAAGGCGCTGATCTGCTTCAGGTGCGGCAACGCCACCTTCCAGGCCAGGCGCGCCCCGGCGGCACCCCCGGCCCGGGGTCGGCAGCTGATCCTCGTGGTTGCGCTGGTCATCCTGATTCTCGCCGCACTGTTCATGGGCCAGGTGCAGACCGGCACGGTGCCCGACTGGGTCCGCTACACGGTGATCAGCCTGGCGGCCGTGGTGCTGGCGTGGCGGGTGCTGGTGCACCGGCGTCGCGGCGGACGGATCCGGCCGTGACCGCGACCGGCGCACGTCGTCTCGCCTACCTGCTCTGCCTGTGCGCGGCCGTGCTGGTCTGGAGCGGCATCTTCGGGCTGCTGGTGAGCCGCGGCGAGAAGCAGTACCTGCTCGATCAGGCGCGCGCCGAACTGGGGCGCGGTCCGACGGCCTCGCTCCGGCAGCGGATGGGGGACACGGTCCACGACGGGGTGCGCCAGGCAACGCGCTGGGCGGTAGTGGTGCTGGTGCTGGCGGGCGGCGCGGTGTGGCTGGTCAGCCGGTCGCGCGAGGCGCTGCCGCCTGACGACGACATGCTGATCGACGACTAGGCACGCTGCTCCATCGGCACGTAGGCGCGGGTGCGATGGCCGGTGTAGATCTGGCGCGGGCGGGCGATCTTCTGGTCGGCATCGCGATGCAGTTCGTCCCACTGCGCGACCCAGCCGGCGGTGCGTGGGATCGCGAACAGCACGGTGAACATCCCGGGCGCGAAGCCCAGGGCCTGGTAGATCAGGCCCGAGTAGAAGTCGACGTTCGGGTACAGCCGGCGCGACACGAAATACTCGTCCTCGAGGGCGATCCGTTCGAGTTCGAGGGCAAGATCGAGCTGCGGGTTCTTGCCGGTCACCTCGAACACGTCGTAGGCGGCCTGCTTGACGATCTTGGCGCGCGGGTCGTACGACTTGTAGACCCGGTGGCCGAATCCCATCAGCTTGCCTTCGCCCTTCTTGACGCCTTCGATGAACGCCGGGACGTTGGCCTTGCTGCCGATCTGCTCGAGCATCTTCAGCACCGCCTCGTTGGCCCCGCCGTGCAGCGGGCCATAGAGCGCGGCCGCGGCGCCGGCGGTGGCCGAGTACGGATCGACTTCCGAACTGCCGATGCTGCGCATCGCGTTGGTGCCGCAGTTCTGCTCGTGATCGGCGTGCAGGATAAACAGCACTTCCAGCGCCCGCTCGAGGACGGGGTTCACCGCGTACTTGGCCTCGGTCATCTTGAACAGCATGTTCAGGAAGTTGCCGGTGAAGCTGAGGTCGTTGTCCGGATAGACGTAGAAGCGGCCGGTGGTGTGACGGTAGGTGTAGGCGGCGATGCTCGGGGTCTTGGCGATCAGCCGGGCAATGTGCCGCAACCGGACCTCGGGGTCGTCGACCTGCTTGGCGTCCGGATAGAACGTCGACAGCGCCCCCACCGTGCTCAGGAACACGCCCATCGGGTGCGCGTCGTAGCGAAAGCCGCGCATCAGGTGCTTGATGTTCTCATGCAGCAGGGTGTGCTGGGTGATGCCCTGCTTCCACTGCGTCAACTGGTCGGCGGTCGGCAGTTCCCCGAACATCAGCAGGTACGCCACCTCGAGGTAACTGCTGTGCTCGGCCAACTGCTCGATCGGATAGCCGCGATACTCGAGCACCCCGACGTCGCCGTCGATATAGGTGATGGCGCTGCGGCACGAGGCGGTGTTGGTGAACGCCGGGTCGTAGGTCATCAGGCCGAAGTCCTCGGCCGACGCCTTGATCTTGCGGAGGTCGAGCGCCCGGATGGTGCCGTCGGTGATTGGCACCTCGTACTGCTTGCCCGTCCGATTGTCGGTGATTGTCAGCGTGTCAGCCATCGCGTCGCATCAGGGGCGGGGCGCCTAGTCGTCGTGGTCCCCGGGATCGTCCGGATCAGTGTCGGGCGGCTCGGTGTCCGTCGGACCGTCGACGCGGTAGTCGCCGTCCAGCCAGTGACCGAGGTCCAGCAACCGGCAGCGCTCGCTGCAGAACGGTTGCCAGTCGGGGTGCACCGGCCGTACGCGACAGTATACACAGAGGCTCACTCCCGGCACGGCGCCGATCCTATCAGTGCCGCGCCGGGCGCGGCGCCGACGTCAGGCGCGACTGCCCGGAGCAGCGTCTCACCGCAGGGTGTCGCTGCTGCCGGGGTGCCGGACGTCGCGTGCCGAGACCATGACGATGACGTCCTCGGCGACGTTGGTGGCGTGATCGGCAATCCGCTCGAGGTGACGTGAGATGAGGATCAGATCGAGCGCCGGCGCTATGATCGCGGAGTCGCGCTGCATGTGCGGGATCAGGTCGGCCGAGACCTGCGCCCTCAGTGCATCGACCGCACGTCGGTGTGCAGCACGAGGTCGCGCGTGTCACGCTCGTTTCGCGGCGCGGGCCCGGGCTCGTGCACGGCTGTGCGTGGCGGGTCGCTTACGTGACCGAGGCAGCGCTGGCGTGGCTGCGGCACCCTCGTCGGCGGGGACGACGGCGGGCACGGTCTCGAAACGGACCGGTTTGCCGAGCCACTTCTCGAGCGGCGCGACGTGCCGCTGCGCCGCCCACAGTTCCAGTTCGGCGTCCCCGCTCAGCTCGAGGCGGAGGAGGTAGTCGGGACCGCGGTCCTCGAGCGAGACGTCGCGCACCAGCTGCGAATGGCTGCGGTCCAGGCCCTCGGCCAGGCTGACGCACGCCGACAGCACCTGCACCGTGCGGCGCAGTTCCGACCGCAGGTCGGCGTACGCCTCGTGGCTCTTCTTGGGCGTGCCGGTGCGATGGTACCGAGCGACTTGCGCGACCACCTCGATCTCATCGGGCGCCATGCCGCGCAGGCCGCCGTGCTGCACCAGGTAGTACGAGTGCTTGTGGTGCGACTTGTGGCTGATGTGCATGCCGATGTCGTGCAGCAGCGCGCCGAAGTCCAGCCACTCGCGCTCGCGTGCGCCGAGGCCGTGTACCGATCCCGTCAGGTCGAACAGCCGCAGCGCCAGCGTCGCGACGTGGGCCGCGTGTGGCGTCCAGTAGTGCAGCCGATCGCCCAGTTCCATCACGCTGCGGCGCCGGACGTCCGGGTAGCGGTCGATGGTCGCGATCTGGTGCTGGTTGCGGCGGATGTAGTCGAGGATCAGGCCCTCGCGCAGCGCGAAGTCGCTCAGCGTGATTTCGGTGGCGCCGAGCGCGCGCAGGATGGTGTCGATCAGCAGGATGCCGGCAGGGGCCAGGTCGGCGCGCTTGGGGTCCATCCCCTCGATTTGCAGCCGCTCCTGCTGGTCCAGGCCGAGCAACGCCTTGCGCAGCTTGTGCACGGCCCGCGCCGGCACCACCAGGTTGCTGATGTCGCCGACGCTCTTGCCCTGGACCTGCAGCGCCAGCGCGCCGAGGCTGACGATGGTGCCCGAGGTGCCGATCACCCGGACGAAGCCGCGGCGGGCGATCGAGGCGATGTACTCGCCGATCTCGCGCTCCACGTGCTTGACCAGCCGTCGCTCGTCGCGCGGCGTCGGCGGGTCACTTCGCATGAAGCGCTCGGTCAGGCGGATGACGCCGATCTTGAAGCTGCGCGCCAGATCCGGCTCGGCGGCGGCGCCGAGCGTGATCTCGACACTGCCGCCGCCGATGTCGACGACCACGGTCGGGCCGGTGAACTCGGTGTTGTAGCCCGCCGCCAGGTGAATCAGCCGGGCCTCTTCGGGGCCGGCGATGACCCGGGCGCGGATGCCGGTCTGCGCCTCGACGGCGTCGAGGAAGTCGCCGCCGTTCTCGGCCTCGCGGGTCGCGCTGGTCGCGGCTGCGACGATCTCGTCGACGCCGCGGGCCTCGGCCAGCCGGCGGAACTTGGACAGCGCCTGGAAGGTCGCCGACATCGCCGCCGGGGTCAGCGCCTTGCCATCCAGGCCACCCGCGCCGAGCCGCACCATCATCTTCTCGCGGTCGATCACCTCGAAGGATCGGTCGCTGCGCACCTGCACCACGACCATGTGCACCGAGTTGGTTCCGATGTCGATGGCAGCGATCCGCATGAATGCTAGAGTGGGGCCTCATGACCGCAGGGCGGGGCCATGCTAGCACGGCTGCCGGAGCCGATCTGGCCGCACTGGTGCAGCGTCGACACGAGGCGCTCGCCACCCACCTCGCCGCCGCACGCAACGGCGACGTCGAGGCGGTGCACCAGGCCCGCGTGGCCTCACGACGGCTGCGCGAAGTGGTCCCGGTGGTGGCCGCAAACCTGCCGCGCGCCCGCCGCAAACGCCTCGAGCGCGATCTCCGTCGCCTGACCCGCGCACTCGGTCCGGTC
>JACDAO010000404.1 GCA_013695405.1 Acidobacteriota bacterium
CGCCAGGATGGTCCGGCCCTCGTCACGCTTGCTGGCGTCGATCGCGGCCGAGGCGAGTAGCAGCCAGGCGTCCGGCTGGCCCGCATCGATGGCGATGGCCTGCCGCGCCGCCGCTTCCGAGGCGGTCGGATTGCTGTCGGCCAGCACGCGCGCCATGCCAACCAGGGCCGGCACCCACGCGGCATCGGCCTTGAGCGCCGTCTCGTACGAGGCGCGGGCTTCGGCGGCGTTGTCCTTGTCGAGGAACAGATCGCCCCACGCGGTGTGCGCCTGCGGGTCGTCGGGCGAGAGGTTGGCGGCGGTCTGGAAGTAGGCGTTCGCCAGACGGACCTGGCCGAGACGATGGGCCGCGCGCGCGGCGCGCCCGAGCGACGGGCCGGTGCGCTGCAGCTGGCCGACCTTGAGCACCGCGTGCCAGATCGCCACCGCCTGGTCGCGTCGCCCGGTTCCGTTGAGCAGGTCGGCGAGTGCCAGCGCGGCGTCGCCGGCCGGATCGGGATCCATCGAGGCGCGATACTGTTGTTCAGCCTCGGCGTACCCGCCGCGCCGCTCGGCGCCCGCACCACGGATGTAGGCCTGTGTGGCAGGTGCGTCGGTGGCGGCCAGCGCCGCCTCGAAGTTGCCGGCGACCAGCGCCCGGCGCCAGGCCGGCCCGGCCTCGGCCGACGGCCCGGTCTGGACTACAGGCCCGGCCGGCGCGCCAGGGGCGGTCGGAGTGGCCGACGGCAGCGTCTGCCCCTGACCCAGCGCGACCGCGGAGGTCAGGCACACCCCCGCGAGAACCTCCCCGATGCGTCGAACACACCGCATCGCGCTGCGGGCTGCTGGTGCGCCCGTTTCGTGCGGCCGCGACATCTGTGCCTGTGCCGGCATTATATGCACGTGTCCGTCTGTTCCGGCTGGAGGGGCGCTGCCACTCGAGGCCGCCGGAAAGCTCCCGCGTGGTGTTGGACGAGACAGACGCGTGTCTGGATGGCGTGATGTCGCCTAGTACACCTGGCGCCACGTGAAGTGCATCACGGCAAGGGCGACCTGGAGCGCGAAGCTCACCAGCAGCACCTGCGGCAGCGCCCGGCGCTGCAGCCTCGCGCCCAGGTAGATGAAGACCGGGAACAGCGTCGAGGTGACCCGGCCCATCGAGAGGAAGCCCCCCATGAACAGCGGCGGCAGCACCGTGACCAGCAGGAAGGCGGCCCACGCCCAGCCATAGCGGCGAGCAATCGGCCAGCTCACCCCGAGCACCAGGAAAGTCGCGGCCATATTGAGGATTTCGATCGCGTGCACAGCGGTGTAGCCGGCCAGCCCGATGCTCTGCAGGTCGCGCCAACGCTGCGCGAACAGCAGGTGGATGCCGCTGAACTGGCGGCCCCACGCGCCATGCGCCTCGAGCCAGACGAACCATTCGCCGGTATGGGCGTGCAGCCACCAGGTGAAAGCCAGCATGCCCAGGCCGGCGCAGGCCGCCACCGGCAGTGCCGCGGCCAGGGTCCGCCAGCGGTAGCCGTCACGGCGCCACGCGTCCAGCGCCAGCAACCCCAGCGGCACGCTCAGCAGGCAGCCGTTCGGACGCGACAGCCCGGCGACCAGTCCGGCGATCGCCGCCCAGCCCCACTGCCGTCGCCGGAAGTGGTAGAAGCCGGCGGTCGCGCAGAGCAGGAACAGCGCCTCGGTGTAGACCGCGCCATAGAAGAAGCCGAACGGGTAGGTGGCCAGCAGCGCCACCGCCGCCCCCGCCGCCTCCTCGGACTCCGTCAGATCGCGGGCCAGCCGGAACAGGTAGACCAGCCCGCCTCCGAAGGCCAGCACCGACACCAGCCAGCCGGCGTGCAACAGGCGCACGTGGCGACGCTCGGTGAAGGCCGCAAAGGGATCGGCCTGGTCGCCGGGCGAGCCCCAGCGGGCGCCGAGCAGCGCCGCGGTCGTGCGCACCGTCAGGGGATACGCGGGAAAGAAGGCGACATTGGTCTGGGCCCGGGCATTGCCCCAATAGTTGTAGCCGCTCTCGGCGATGCCGAGGTACCAGCCGGCATCCCAGCGCGCCAGCAGGTTGCCGAACTCGTCGGCGGCGACACGGAACGGCGGACCGCCCTCCGGGTAGCCGATCACCACCACTCCCAGGTAGGTGGCGTACAGCACCGTCACGCGGGTCGTCACCAGCCACGGCAGCACGACGCGCCAGCCGCGATCGCGCCGCACCCGTCGGCCTCGCGCCACCACCACCGCCAGCCACGACGGCCCGCGACAGACGGCGCGACGCGCCAGCAGCAACAGCGCAAGCACCGCGGCCAGTTTCCAGGATGATTCGGCAGTGACGCGCACGTCCTCGAAGCGCACCCGGAGCCCGCCGAACAGCACCGCCGAGATCAGCAGCACCGCGGTGACGCCAATCACCACGTCGAGCGCCCGCAGCCACCACGGGCGTGATGGCAGGTCGGTGGTCGCCGGCAGCACGGCCGGGTCCATCAGCGAGACCGCGCCAGACCGAGCGCGCGCTCCTCGATCCGGATCCGGCACAGGAGAATCACCCCGAACGTCACGGCGAACAGGGTACCGGTGATTGGCGCCGGCATCCACAGCGCGACGCCGACGATCTCCGCGGCGACGCCGACGTAGTTCGGGTGACGCAGCCACCGGTAGATGCCGTCGGCGACCAGGGGCCGGCCCGGCACGGTGAGGACGCGAAAGCTCCAGCGCGGGCCGAGCACGGCGATCGCGGCGTATTTGATCGCCTTGCCGCCGGCGAACACCAGCAGGCCCACGACCAGCCAGCGGTGCGTACCGCCACCGCGCCACCAGCCCTCGACCGCCATCGCCACGAAGCCGGCTGGATACGACACCCGCATCCACGGATAGCTGGCGTCTGGCACCTCGCGCGCGCCCCAGGTGCGGAGCACGCCCTCGTTGCGGGTGGCGAGCCAGGCCTCGAGGCCCATGGTCGCAAACACCACGGCCGCGCCGGCCACCGGCCACCACGCGCCGGCCCGACTCACGCCGCCTCGGTCGCTCGCGACACGTCGCCGGCCGTCGCGATGACGTGCTGCAGGACCGACGGCAGGACGGCCGCACCGGCGGCGCCGAGGCGCACGC
>JACDAO010000634.1 GCA_013695405.1 Acidobacteriota bacterium
GGCGTAGCGGTCGGACTCGTTCGACCGTCACGGGTCATCGCCAAGGCGTAGCGGTCGGACTCGTCCGACCCGTCACGGGTCATCGCCAAGGCGTAGCGGTCGGACTCGTCCGACCGTCACGGGTCACCGCCGGACAAGTCCGGCGGCTACGCGAGGCAATGGCTGTAACCCGTGGCCCGTAGCCTTTTCGCCGTTCGCCGTGTTGGGCTCACGCCCGATACGTGCGCGACTCGATCGTGATCTCGTCCAGGTAGTCGCGATCGATCTCGATGCCGAGGCCGACGCCGGTCGGCACTTCGACCGTGCCGTCGGCGGCTACCTCGATCGGGTGGGTCAGGACGTCGCGGGCGTAATAGCGCGTGCTGGCCGAGATGTCACCGGGCAGCGAGAACCCGGGCAGGCTGGCCAGTGCCAGGTTGTGCGCCCGGCCGATGCCGCACTCGAGCATCCCGCCGCACCACACCGGCACGTCACGGGCGAGACACAGGTCGTGGATGCCAAGCGCCTCGGTATAGCCGCCGACCCGCCCGATCTTGATGTTGATCAGCCGCGCGCTCCCGAGCGCCAACGCATGCGCGGCGGCGCGGGTGTGCGTGATGCTCTCGTCGAGGCAGATCGCGGTGCGCAGCGACCGCTGCAGCGCCTGGTGATCGAGCAGGTCGTCGTGCGCGAGCGGTTGCTCGATCATCAGCAGCGAAAAGGCGTCGAGTGCCTGCAGGTGCATGGTGTCGTCGAGGGTGTAGGCGGCATTGGCGTCGACCGACAACAGGATGTCCGGGAACGCGGCCCGCGCCGCCCGGACCACCTCGAGATCCCAGCCCGGCTTGATCTTGAGCTTGATGCGCTGGTACCCCTGTGCGACGTGGCTGCGCACCAGTTCGAGCAGGGTCGGAAGGTCTCGCTCGATCCCGAGGCTGACGCCGACGGGGACCCGGGCGCGGGTCCCGCCGATCGCCTGGCGCAACGACAGGCCGCGCGACCGCGCCGCCAGGTCGAGAAACGCCAACTCGAGGCCGGACTTGGCCATCGGGTGGCCCTTGAAGCGCGATAGCGTCGTCGTGACGTCGCCGACCGACGCCAGCGATCGCGCCAGCAGCGCCGGTGCAAAGACGTCGCCGATGACGTGGCGCACCGTGCTCACGGTTTCGGCACTGAACAACGGCTCGTCGAAGGCGACCGCCTCGCCCCAGCCCTCGAGGCCGTCCGCCTCGATCCGCACCAGCGGAACGACCCGCACCTCGGTGCGGCCAAAGCTGGTCTCGAACGGCCGGACCAGGGTCAGCCGCAGCAGTCGGACCTCGATGGCGCGCAACCGCACGGGCGCCGCCGCGGTCAGGGTTCGAACAGGAGCCGTGTTGTCTGCAGACGACATGCGGGCATCCTACAGCCCGACGCGCCATGCGCAACGCCGTCCGCCCCGCCTGCAGCATCGCCCGTCGTCTGATCTCCGCCACGTGCGAATCGATGCCCGATGCCTGATGCCCGCCCCGCTGCCCGCCGGACAAGTCCGGCGGCTACGGCACTACGGCACGCAGCCCCGACTCCCGACTCCCGATCCGTTGTACCGTGCCAGACGTGTCGACCTCACCAGGCCCTGTGCCCGCCGCGGCGACGTCGCCCGCTGCCGGAGCGCCCGGCGCCGATCTGATCTTCCGTGAACTGACCAGCGTCGACGACATCAGGCTGGTGCAGGACCTCGAACGACAGATCTGGGCATACGGCGACATCGACCTGAGTCCGGTGCCGCTGCTGATCGCGCTGGTCAAGGCGGGGGCTTTGCTGATCGGCGCGTGCCGCGGATCGACGCTGGAAGGGTTCGCGCTGTCGGTGCCCGGCGACCGACACGGCCACCGCCTGCACTGGTCGCACATGATGGGCATCCGCGACGCCCGCCGCAGCAGTGGTCTGGGCACGCGCTTGAAGTTCGAACAGGCGCGGCGGGTCGCGGCTCGGGGCTACACGCGCATCCAATGGACCTATGATCCGCTGCAGAGCCTCAACGCGCACCTCAACCTCGTCAAGGTTGGGGCGCGTGCCTGCGAGTACGCCGAGCACGTCTACGGCGACTCCACCAGCACGCTACACCGCGGTGCGCCAACCGACCGCTTCATCGTCACCTGGGACCTGCGCGTGGACGGCGTCCCGATTGGTTCGCCGTTGCTGACGGATCTACACAAGAGCGACGGCACCGCGGCCGGAACCGTGACCAGCGACGACGAGGGCTGGGACGTCTACCGGCCCGACCCGGCACTCCCTGAGGCGCGGG
>JACDAO010000464.1 GCA_013695405.1 Acidobacteriota bacterium
GGCGCGGATGCTGCCGAGCACCAAGGGGCTGCTGTGAGCGTCGCGCTGGTGGACTACAGGGCCGGCAACCTGACGTCGGTGCGCAAGGCGCTGGCCACGCTCGGGGCAACCGTGATGACGCCCGAAAGCCCTGACGACCTGAGGCAGGCCGCCGCGGTGATCGTGCCCGGTGTCGGCCACTTCGAGACGACCGCGGCGCTGGACGCCGGCTGGCACCACGCGATCCGGGCGCGGCTCGACGCCGGCATCCCGCTGCTCGGCATCTGCCTCGGTCAGCAGTGGCTGTTCGAGGGCAGCGAGGAGGCGTCCGGCGTGCCGGGCCTCGGCGTGCTGCCGGGTCGCTGCATCAAGCTGAGCCCCCGAACGCCCGCCGGGCAGCCCGGCGCCCGGGCGGACACCCCGCCCTACCACCTCAAGATTCCCCATGTCGGCTGGAACGCGTTGCGGATCATCCGGCAGGATTCGGTCCTGCTGCGCGGCGTACCGGACCACGCGCAGGCGTACTTCACCCACTCGTACGTCGCCCCGGACAGCAGCGCCACGATCGCGACCACCGAGCACGGAGTGGCGTTCCCGAGCGTGGTCGAACAGGGCCTGGTGTTCGGCGCGCAGTTCCATCCGGAGAAGTCCAGCGAGGTCGGCCTGCTGCTGCTCCGCAACTTCCTGGCGGCGGCACAGGCGGCCTGACCCATGCTCTCCAAGCGGATCATCGCCTGCCTCGACGTCCGCGATGGCCAGGTCGTCAAAGGCGTCAACTTCGAAGCGCTGCGCAACGCCGGCGACCCCGCGGAACTTGCCCGCCGCTACAACCTCGAGGGCATCGACGAACTGGTCATCCTCGACGTCACCGCGACGCTCGAGAAACGCCGCACCATGGCGCGCACGGTGGCCGCGGTGGCGCGCGAGTTGTTCATCCCGCTGGCGGTCGGGGGCGGGATCGCCTCGGACGCCGATGCGGCCGCCGCCGTAGAGGCCGGTGCCGACAAGGTCAGCCTGAACAGCGCCGCCGTCGCCGATCCGACCCTGATCACCAGCCTGGCGCGGCGCTACGGCAGTCAGGCGGTGGTGGTGGCGATCGACGCCCGCTGGGAGGTCGACCGGTTCGCGGTCTACGTGCGCAGTGGCTCGACGCCGACCGGGCGTGACGCGGTGGAGTGGGCCCGCGAAGCCGCCGACCGTGGCGCCGGCGAGATCCTGCTGACCTCGATCGACAAGGACGGCACGCGCAGTGGCTTCGACCTGCCGATGACCGCGGCGGTGTCGCAGGCTGTCGGCATTCCGGTGATTGCCTCCGGAGGCGCCGGCACCTTCGCCCACTTCGCCGACGTCTTCACCGAGGGCAGGGCCGACGCCGCGCTGGCCGCCTCGGTGTTCCATTTCAGCGAACACGCCGTGTCCGACCTCAAGGATCACCTTGCCAAGGCCGGGATCCCGGTACGGAGGCTCTGATGCTGATCCCTTCGATCGATCTGCGCGACGGACAGGTGGTGCAACTGGTCCAGGGCAAGCGGCTGGCGCTGGCCACCGACGACTGGCAGGGATGGGTCGAGCGATTCCGCCCGTTTCCGAAGGTCCAGCTGATCGACCTCGACGCGGCCATGGAACGCGGCGCGAACGAGGCGCTGATGGCGACGATCTGCGCCGCCAGGGCCTGCCGTGTCGGCGGCGGGATCCGCTCGATCGCGCGCGCTCGTCTGGTGCTCGATCTCGGCGCCACCCACGTCATCGTCAGCTCGGCGCTGTTCCGGGACGGACAGATCGATCTCGAGTTCGCCGCCAGCCTGGCCGAGGCGATCGGACGCGAGCGGATCATCGCCGCGGTCGACAGCTCGGCCGGCGTGGTGACGATCCGCGGCTGGCAGGAACGCACCCGGGTCACCGCCGCCGAGGCCGCGCGCGCGCTCGAGCCGTACTGCGACGAGTTCCTCTACACCAACGTCGACACCGAAGGGCTGATGCAGGGCATTCCGATCGACGCAGTCCGCGCGGTACGCGCCGCCACCAGCCGCACCGTCGTCGCGGCCGGCGGCATCACCACCTACGAGGATATCGCCGCGCTCGAGGCGATCGGCGTCGACGCCGTGGTCGGGATGGCGATCTACACCGGACGCCTGGCGCTGACGCCACCGGGCGCGTAAGTCGATCTGCTACCCTCTGCCGCATGATTCGGACCCTGCGGCAGCGTGGCTGGCCGCTGCATCCGTCCACGC
>JACDAO010000472.1 GCA_013695405.1 Acidobacteriota bacterium
GCGCGGCGGTCGGAGGCACCGCCGCAGCCTCCCGAGCCGGCAGCCAGGCAGCCAGCAGCGACAGCGGCAGGCCGACCCCGAGGGCCATCAGCACGTCGCCGACGGCCAGGGCCGGCGGCGCCGGCGCGGCGGCGACGTACAGCGTGTTCACCGTCGCCGAGGTCAGCGCCACCGTCACGTCGGCCAAGAGGCGTGAGAGCGGCAGGCCGAGGGCCACGCCGAGCATGCCGAACACTGCCCCTTCGCCGAGGAACAGCGCCTGGACCTGCCACCGCGACACGCCCAGCGCGCGCAGCGTGCCGATCTCCGGCCGGCGCGCCAGCACGGACACCGAGACGGCGTTGTACACCAGGAACAGGCCGACCAGCAGCGCAATCGACGACAGCGCCGTCAAGTTGAGGTGAAACGCCGCGAGCATCTGTTCGACCTGCTGGCCGCGGCGAGCCGGGCGCTGCACCGCCAGGCCAGGCGGCAGCCGACCGGCGATCGCTGCTTCGGCGGTCCGGATGTCGACGCCGTCGTGCAGCCGCAGATCGATGCGGTCGACGACGCCGAGGCGGTCGAAGGCCCATTGCGCGGCGGCCAGGTCCATCAGCAGGAAGTTGCCGTCCAGCAGCTTGGCCGGTCCCTCGGCTTCGAGCAGCGCCCGCACGCGCAGCTGGCGCGGACGGTCGCCGATGATCAGCGGCAGCGGGTCGCCAACCGCCAGCCCGTGCCGGTCGGCAAACGCGCGGGTGATGACGGCTGCCGACGGGTCGGTCAACAACGCCAGGATGTCGGCCGCGGTCTGCGGCGGCGGCTGGTCCTGACCAGCGTCGCCGACCTGGTAGTCGCGCACCGGGAAGTCCCTGAGGATGTCGACGCCCATCACCCGCAACAGCTCGGTACGGACCCGCTCGGCGTTCGGCGCTTGGCGTTCGGCGTTCCGTATCCCCCCGACCTGCACGAGCACGTCGCCGTCGATGACCGGGCTGGTCTGGCCGAACTCGCGCAGCCAGTCGATCTCGGCCAGCCGGGTCTCGTCGATGCCGAAACCGGCGCCGATGATCTCCAGGCCGGCGTGGCCCGAGGTCATCTCGAGGGCCGCCGAGAAGCCGCGCACGGCGCTGGCGTTGGTCAGGCGCATGCCAATGACCACCGCGATCCCTGCCGCCACGCCGACCACGGTGATGACGGCGCGGAGACGCTCGGCGCGCAGTTGCCGCAGGATCAGCTGGCGGAAGAGGCGGAACATCACGCGGACGCGGCTGTCTGCGAGAAGCGTCCGTCACGCATCTGCAGGGTGCGGTCGGCGGCGGCGGCGATCTCGGGCGCGTGCGTGGCCAGCAGGATGGTCAGCTGCAGGGAGCGATTGAGCTCCTGGAGCAGGGCGAGGACCCGGCTGCCGTTGCCACTGTCGAGATTGCCGGTGGGCTCGTCGGCAATCAGCAGGCGTGGTTCGTGGACGATGGCACGGGCGATGGCGGCGCGTTGCATCTCGCCGCCCGAGACCTGGGCCGGGTAGGCCTCGAGTCGCGCCGTCAGGCCGACTCGGCCGCCGAGCGCTCGAGCCCTGGCCACCGCCTCGGTGGGGCGGACGCCGGCCAGAAGCAACGGTAGGGCCACGTTCTCGACCAGCGTCAGGGTCGGCAGCAGGTTGAAGAACTGGAAGACGAACCCGATGCGAGTCCGCCGGACCAGAGTCAACTGGTCGTCGCGCAACGCCGCCAGGTCCTGCCCGTCGAGACTGATCTGGCCGTGGTCAGGGCGGTCCATCGCGCCACACAGGTGCAACAGGGTCGACTTGCCGCAGCCGGACGGCCCCATCAGGGCGATGAACTCGCCAGGACGGGCGCTGAATGAGACGGCCGACACGGCGGCGTGTTCCTGGCCGGGGTAGCGTTTGGTGACGTCGGAGATGGTCAGCATGAGGAGCCGCGGCAGACCGGGGCCGGTCCGTCGTCATTGTAGGACTGGCCTGTCGCGCTGGTCGGTGCGCCCGCGGGATGCGGGACCATTCGTCCGTATTGGTCACGGTGCCACGACCGCGCTCGCGGCTCGGCACGTAACACGCTCGTAACACGAGACTTGTAAGGTTAACGAAGGGCTATCGAAGTTCGCTTCTGGGGAGCCTTTAAGTCACTCAGCGTGCGCTTTTGACGCGCACGACGTTCATCTCAGGAGTCGGGGAGACGATCCGTAGTCGCTGAGGAAAGTCGCGGTCACCGCTGAGGAAAGTCTTCGCGGCGCCGATTGCATGGCTCAGCCGAAGTGGCAGCGGTTGCCACCGCCGTTCCCAGAACCAGCGATGAAGAATCCAGACGAGGCACAGCTCATCGGCGCCAGTGCGCAGATGACCGAACTCAAGCAGGAGATCCTGCGGATCGCCCGCTCCGACGCCAAGGTGCTGATCACCGGGGAGAGCGGTGTCGGCAAGGAGTTGGTGGCGCGGGCCATTCACTTCAACAGCAATCGCGTCGACAAGCCGTACATCGCGATGAACTGTGCCGGCCTGCCCGAAACACTGCTCGAGTCCGAGCTGTTTGGCCACGTGAAGGGCAGCTTCACCGGCGCGTACCGCGACAAGCCCGGCAAGCTCGAGTCGGCGCACGACGGCACGATTTTCCTCGATGAGGTGGGCGAAATGACGCTGCGCATGCAGGGTCTGCTGCTCCGCTTCCTCGAGACCGGCGAACTGCAGAAGGTCGGCGCCGATCGAGGCGGGCGGATTGTCAACGTCCGGCTGGTCGCCGCCACCAACCGCAACCTGCAGGACCTGATCCTCAAGGAACAGTTCCGCGAAGACCTCTACTACCGGCTGAACGTCATTCACTTCGTCGTGCCGCCGCTGCGGGAACGTCGCGAAGACATCCCGTTGATGATCGAGCATTTCCTGCGGCGGTTCACCTCGATGAGCAACGGCCATCACAGCGTCCGCGGCTTCGAGCCCGACGCCTTCCAGGCACTGGTCGAGTACGCCTGGCCGGGCAACGTCCGCGAACTGGAGAACGTGCTCGAGCGTCTGGTGGTGACTGGACGGAATGAACTCATCCGCATGGATGACCTGCCGCCTGAAATCAAAGTGCAGCGGGGCATGCTCGTTCGCCCCAAGCGCGAGCGTCGTCGCACGGTGGCCGATGATTTGTATAAGAAGCTCCTCGACGACAAGCAGTCCTTCTGGACGGTCGTCTATCCGCTCTACATGGAGCGGGAGATCACCAAGCAGAACGTACGAGATCTGGTGCGCCGCGGGCTCGAGGAAGCCCGGGGCAACTACAAGATCGTCTGCAGGATGTTCAACATGGAACAAAACGACTACAAACGGTTCCTGAATTTTCTGCGGAAACACGACTGCCAACTGCCGTTCAAGGAGTTCAGATAGTTGAGGAATGTGACGATGCGACGACTCATCCTGGTGAGCGGCCTGCTGGTGACACCGGCTGGCGCCTGGGCGCAGGCGGTGCAGGTTCCGCCGACGCAGTCCGCGCCCCAGCCGACGCCATCCACGTCTCAGCCGGCAACGCCGCCGGTTGCCGCCCCACCCACCACAGCGGAGCCGAGCGCTCCACGTGCCACGCAGCCGACCGTCCCCCCGAGTGGACAACGGGCGCCGGTCGAGGTGGCGCCAGCAGCGGCCGCGGCGGTTGATCCCAGCTACGTCATCGGCCCGGACGATGTCCTGTCGGTCCTGTACTGGCGGGACAAGGAAACCAGTGCCGAAGCGGTCGTGCGTCCGGATGGCAAGATCACCTTGCCGCTGATCAACGACATCCAGGCGGCCGGGTTGACGCCGGACCAGTTGCGGGCGTCGATCCAGAAGGCGTCGGAACAGTTTTTCCAGGATCCGAACGTCTCGATCGTGGTCAAGCAGGTCAACAGTCGCAAGGTCTACATCACCGGGCAAGTCGCCAAGCCTGGTCCCTATTCGCTGACCAGCCGCACGACCGTGCTGCAGCTGCTGGCACAGGCCGGCGGCCTGGCCGACTTTGCCAAGAAGGACAAGGTGGTGGTGATGCGGACCGAGAGTGGCCAGACGCAGCGGTACCTGTTCAACTACAAGGACGTGATCGAGGGCAAGCGCCTCGAGCAGAACATCGAGCTGCGTCCCGGCGACACGGTTATCGTGCCGTGACCGCTTTCGTGCGCAGGGGGCTGGCCGCGCCAGGTCTCACGCTCATGATCTTTGCGACCGTGTGCGCGAGCGCCGGCGCGCAGGTGCCCGATGACACCGGCGCGGCCCTCCCAAGTCCCGCCGTGTTCGGTGGCGCGCGGCGGCAGCAGCCGGGAACCAACAGCCTGAATCTGACGGCGGGCCTGTTCAGCGGCTACGACACGAACATCCTGGCGGGTGACGATGGAGGACTGGGCGCCGCGTCGTCGACGGGCGCGTTAGGGTCGGGCGACGGCACTGGCAGCACCTTCGGCGGCACCGCGACGACGCTGTCGTGGTCGCAGCAGCGGGCGCGGTCGTCATATTTCGGGCAGGTCGGTGCGCAGTACCGTACCTTCTTCGACGTCGACGATTTCAACGTCCTCTCGTACGACGCGGCGGGCGGCGCCAGTGCGCAGATCACTCGTCGGTCGACGCTCGGTGTCGCCGGCAGCGTGGGGGTGCAGCCGTTCTACCAGTTCGGCGTACTCGGCGCGGTGGCACCGCGTGGACGTGTGGGAGTCGAGAGCGGGCCGGGCTTTGTCCCTGACTTCCAGGCCGCGCGCGAGCAGGTGCTGCGCTACAACGGCGGTCTCCAGTATGCCTACGCACTGGGACCGCGCAGTGCGTTTTCCGCACAGGTGAGCCGTTCGGGGTTCGCGCCGCTGAACAGCCGCGCAGAGGTCGTTGGCCTGATCAACCTCGGGGCGACCTCCGCGTCGGCCCGATTGACGCGCAGGCTGACGGCAAATCTTGAAGGAAGGGTCGGATACGGGTACACCCAATTCGATACGGTGCCTACCCGGGTTGCGACGCTTGACGGCGGCAACGCAGACAACGGGCCAATCCAGGTCGGAGAGCAGCGCTTCGGCACCCACGATATCGACGTGGGCGTAGACTACTCGCGCGCGCTGACAATCGCCCGGCGCACGTCGTTCAGTTTCGGTACCGGCTCGAACATCACGCGACGGTCCGGGCAGGCACTCGGCGGGCCCGCGCCGGCGGTCTTCAACGTGACCGGCTTCGCCACCCTCAACAGGGCGTTCCTGCGCACGTGGAACACGGGGCTCAATTACGGCAGGGCTACCTCGTACGTCGAAGGCTTCAACGAATTCGGCGTCTTCGATTCCGCGTCGGCGTTTGTGGGCGGGCTGTTTACCGATCGGCTCGACGGATCGGCGGGCCTCCAGTACGTGCACGGACGGCTCGGCGGAGGCGGTCGCGACGAGCTGTCCACGCTGGGCGCTGGGGCACAACTGCGGTACGGAATCTCCTCCAACCTCGCCGCGTTCGTCAGCTACACCTACGCGCGGTTCGGGCTTCCCGACAACCCGCAGCTGCAGGCCTCCACGCTGGCGTTCCGGCCGGAGCGCCAGGGCGTGCGCGTAGGCCTCACCTTGTGGCTGGATCTCTTACGTTAGCGAGCCTCTGATGCTACCAAGCAAGAAATACACTCCAGACGACATTCTGCGCCTTGCCCGCAAGCGGTGGTGGCTGGCAGTGGTGCCCGCCTTCCTCGGCCTCATCGGAGGTACGATTTATTCGGTCGCGCTCCCGAACCGTTTCCGGTCGCAGACCATGATCATGGTGATGCCGCAGCAGATTCCGGACGCGTACGTGCGCACGATGAACACGCAGCGCATTGACGAGCGTCTGGCATCGCTACAACAGCAGATTCTAAGCCGCACGCGCCTGGAGCGGGTCATCACCGACCTCAGCCTGTACCCACAGGAGCGGCGGCAGATGCCGATGGAGGACGTGGTCGAGCTGATGCGCCGCGACATCAACGCCCAGCCGACGCGCGGGGACGTGTTCGCCCTCAGCTACGAGTCGCCGAGTGCGAGGTCGGCCAAGGAAGTCACCGAGCGCCTGGCGTCGATGTTCATCGACGAGAACCTCCGTAACCGGATGGCTACGGCCGACAGCACGAGTCAGTTCCTCCAGGCGCAACTCGAAGACACACGCAAGAAGCTCGAGGAGATCGAGCAGCAGCGGTCGCAGTTCCGTCAGCAGTACATGGGCCAGCTGCCCGAGCAGGTCACGTCGAATCTGGCGGTGCTGAGTACCACGCAGAACCGCGCGCAAAGCCTGACTGACGCCAACGCGGCTGACATGCTTCGAAAAGCGAACATCGAGCGGCAGATCGCGGAACTCAGCATGCCGCTGGAGACGCCCGGGGAAAGTACGGCGTCGGTACCGGGGGCCTCGAGCATCGATTATCTGGCAGGTGCGATACCTACAGGCGGCACCACCGCGGCGCAGCTCGCACAAGCCCAGGAGGTCCTCGGGCAACTGCGCCTGCGACTTCGGGAGGACCACCCCGACGTCCGCCGGATGAAGCGCAACATCGAGGAGCTGCAGAGCGCCCTCGACCGTGAGTCTACCGAGCGGCCGATCTCGGCAACCGCGCCGCGCGCCGCGCGGAACGACCCGCGTGCACTGCGGGTCAACGAGTTGCGGCAGGAGCTCGGCAACGTGACGAGCGCCATCAAGCAGCGGGACTTGGAGTTGTCGCGGCTGAATGCCTCACTGGGCCAGTACCAGAGTCGCGTCGCGTCCTCGCCCGCGCTCGAGAATCAGCTGATGCAGATCGAGCGCAACTACGATACCTACCGCCGTCAGTACGACGACTTGCTCACGAAAGCGAATTCGGCGGAGATGTCGGCAGGCGTCGAGCAGAGGCAGATCGGCGAGCAGTTCCGCATTCTGGACTCCGCTCGGGTGCCGGAACGTCCATTCAGCCCCAATCGGCCGCAGATCATCGGCATGAGCCTCCTCGGCGGTCTCGGGATCGGGCTGGCATTGATTGCGTTGCTCGAGTTCCGCGACACGACCTTCCACACGGTTGACGACGTGGTGAGCGTGCTGGCGCTTCCTGTGGTTGCCGCGATTCCGGTCATCCGCACGCACGCGGAGCGTCGGCGGGACCGGCAGCGGCAATGGCTGGCGTCGATTGCCACAGCGGTTGTGGTCGTTGGAGGGGTGGCCGCCCTGTTCATCCGGTTCGGGCTGTAGCGACATGTACGAGCGCTTTTTCGGATTCTCGGAGCGTCCGTTCGAGCTCACGGCGAACCCGCGATACCTGTTCCTCACCGAGCGGTACCGGGAAGCCCTTGGCACGCTCACGTACGGGCTGTCGTCGCGTAAAGGCATGCTCGTGATGACCGGCGAGGCAGGCACCGGCAAGACGACGATGCTGACCGTCGCCCTCGCCGGCGTGCAGGCAAATCAGCTTGTTGCGTATTTGAGCAACCCGACGCTGACGCGACCCGAGTTCATCGAGTTCATGACGGCGCAGCTCGGACTCCCGGAGTCGGTGTCAGCCAGCAAGACGCGGTTCCTGCAGGCCGTGACGCACCTTCTAGGCGATCGGGCGGACGCAGGGTTGCTCACCGCGCTGGTGATCGACGAGGCGCACAGCATGCCGAGCGAATTGCTCGAGGAAGTGCGACTGCTGGCCAACATCGAGCGGCCCGACCACAAGTTGCTGACCGTCATTCTCGTCGGCCAGCCGGAACTGTCGGCACGGCTGAACGACCCGTCGCTCCGCCAGCTGAAGCAGCGGGTAGCCCTGCGCTGCGAGCTGGTGCCGCTCACGCTTCGTGAGTCGGCGGCCTACATCGCCAAGCGTATCCGTCTTGCCGGCGGCGACAGCGCGCAGGTCTTCACCCGCGAAGCCGTCCTCGCGATCTACGAGTACTCGGCGGGCATTCCCCGCACCATCAATGTGTTGTGCGACAACGCGCTCGTGAACGCGTTCGCCCGGGACGAGCGTCTGGTGTCGCAGCAGATCATCATCGAGGTCGCGAGAGACTTCGACCTGTTGCCCCAGGCCCCGCCGCAACAGGACCCCGTCGCCGCCCCAGTGGCGACCCGCAATGACGCACAGCCGGGGCAAGGTGCCGCGGCGATCTCGACACCCGGTGCGGCAACCCGTCCTTCTTCACCAGCGCCGCTGCCGCAACGTCCAGCGGCGTCCTCGGCTCCAGCAGGCCATGAGCCGGTGCGGGACTCGAGCTCAATCTTCGAGCTCCGCCCTGCCAACGACCTCATCGGAGTCACCTACAATCCCCTCCCGGAGGAACGGCGGTCTTTTTGGTCAAGTTTGCAGTTCTGGAGACGATGACTACCGTGGACGCAGTCTTGACGAGGACACCCCGATGAGCCGTATCGACGACGCCCTGCGACGTGCACGGGGTGAGCACTCCGGACCAGAAGAGGCGGCGGCCGATCTGGACGCGCCGTGGGAATTCGGCGACGACCCTCCGGTATCCCGACCGCAGCACGCCCCAGCACCTCTGGCCCGCGTGGCTCCTGAGCCGAGCGAGGTCGCGCAACCGGCTCATGCGACTGCGGCCGATGGCGTCGACCGCTCCGACCTCGGCCCGATGCACGCGCACCGTACGGCGGACGAGCTGTTCGTCTCGCTGAATGGCGACGAGAAGCTGGTGGGTGGCGGTCTGCGGCAGGCGATGGTCGAGGAGTACCGCAAGCTGGCGTCCAGCCTCCATCAGGCGCAGATCGATCGCAACTTCCAGGTGCTGCTGGTCGCCAGCGCCGTTCCTGGCGAAGGCAAGTCGCTCACGGCCGCCAACCTGGCGCTCACGCTCAGTAGTTCCTATAGTCGCCGCACGCTCCTGATCGACGCGGACCTGCGTCGCCCGTCGCTGCACACCGTGTTCAAGACGCCCGTGACCTCGGGGCTCAGCGAGGGACTCGATGCCGCCACACGGTCACGGGTCTCGGCGATCCAGCTCTCGACGATGCTGGCGCTGCTACCAGCCGGGCGACCCGTACAGAACCCCGTGCCACTACTGACGTCAGACCGCATGGGGGACATCATCCGTGATGCCCGACAGCACTTCGACTGGGTGATCATCGACACGCCGCCGGTCGGGTTGCTCACCGATGCCAACCTGCTGACCAAGGAGGTCGACGCCGCCCTCCTGGTCATCCACGCCAACAGGACGCCGTATGCGCTCGTGCAGAAGGCGATCCAGACTCTGGGCAAGGCCAAGATCTTCGGCGTCGTCATGAACCGCCTCGAAGACCAGATCACGATGGCCGGCAAGGGCTACAGCGGGTACAAGGGATACTACAAGGATTACCTGCAGGACGGCCGGTAGGTGGCCATCCTCCCCACGGCGCTCACGTGGCGCCCTGCGCTGCTGATCGCCTTCGAGAGCGTGCTGATCGTGTCGGCGCTCCTCGGCGCCGCGCGTCTGTGGCTGGGCGAGGGTGCGTGGACGCCGGACGCGCTGTCGGAGACGTGGCCCAAAGCCCTGATCGTCGCCGTGGTCTGCCAGGTGTCCTTGTACTACGCCGAACTGTACGACCTGCGCGTGGTCGCCGATCGCCGCGAACTTGCCGTGCGGGTGATGCAGGCCCTCGGGGCGGCCTCGCTGATTCTGGCGCTGACGTATTACATCGTACCGGCGCTGATTATCGGCCGGGGTGTCTTCCTCGTGGCGTCCCTGCTGGTCGTGCTCATCGTGGCCGGGTGGCGATTCGCGTTCGAATGGCTGTCGGTGGCGGTCGGACCCGCCGAACGCCTCCTGGTGGTGGGCACCAGCACCGCGGCGCAGGAACTTGCCAGGGAACTCCGTGACCGGCGCAACGAACTCGGCGTGGACATCGTCGGATTCGCTGATGGACAGCTCGGTGTGACCGACTTCGGGTTTCCCGTGCTAGGCACCTTCGAGGAGATCCCCGCCATCGTCCGCGAGCAACGTGTGGATCGCGTCGTGGTCAGCCTGGTGGACGCACGCGGCAAGCTGCCGATGGGCCGCTTGCTCGACATGCGGCTGGACGGCGTCCGGTTCGACCACCTCGCGTCCGTGTACGAGCAGTACACGGGCAAGATCGCTGTCGAGAACCTGCGTCCCAGCTATCTCATCTTCAACGAAGGCTTCAACACCTCACGCCTCCAGCTGATGCTCAAGCGCGGATTCGACATCGTCCTGGCGCTGGTGGCTTTGGTGCTGGCATTGCCGATCATGCTGGTCGTCGCCATTCTGGTGAAGCGGACATCTCCAGGGCCGGCGCTCTACCACCAGGAACGCGTGGGCCAGAACGGCACGCTGTTCACGGTGCACAAATTCCGGTCCATGCGGCAGGACGCGGAGGCGCGTTCGGGTGCCGTGTGGGCACAGAAAAACGATCCGCGGGTCACGCCGGTCGGGCAGTTCCTCCGGAAGGCACGTCTGGACGAACTGCCACAGTTGTGGAATGTACTGTGGGGCAGCATGAGCTTTGTCGGGCCGCGGCCCGAGCGTCCGCAGTTCGTGCAGCAGTTGTCCGAGCAGATTCCGTACTACCGTCAGCGGCACGTGGTCAAGCCCGGGGTGACGGGGTGGGCGCAGGTGATGTACAGCTACGGCGCATCGGTCGAGGACGCCATCGAGAAGCTGCAATACGACCTTTTCTACATCAAGCACCTGACTGTCGCCTTCGACGTGTTCGTCCTGTTCAAGACCGTGCAGACGGTGCTCCTCCGCCGCGGGACGTAGGACCGGTATGATCGCCGACGGCATGTCCCCCTCGTCTCCAGCGCCACACACCCCTGCAGTACCCTCGGCACCGTTGACACCTGGCGCCCTCGGTGCGACGTACGTCCGCGTGACCGAGACGGTCCCCCTGCTGATGGTCACGGTGGACACCGAGGAGGAGTTCGACTGGTCCGCTCCCCTGTCTCGTGGCGGCACCAGCGTGGAGGCAATGCGTGCCGTTGAACGCGGGCAGCGAATTTTCGATCGGTTTCGCGTGCGGCCCACGTACGTCATCGATTATCCGGTCGCCACCCAGCCGACTGGATACAACCCGCTGGTGGCGTTCGCGCGTGAGGACCGGGGCCAGATCGGCGCCCATCTCCACCCGTGGGTCACGCCTCCGTTCGACGAGCCTGTCGACAGGTTTCACAGCTACGGCTGCAACCTGTCGCCCGCGGTCGAGCGTGCCAAGATGCTGCGCCTCCGTGATGCCATCGCTGAGCGTACGGGATTCATGCCTACGGTCTACAAGGCCGGGCGATACGGCCTCGGAGCGCAGACCGTGCAGAGCCTGCTGGAACTCGGCTTCGACACCGACGTCAGCATCAATCCGACGCTGCCACCCTCGGCCGACGGCGGACCCTCGTTCCAGGCGTTCGATTCGCGGCCGTTCATCCTTGGCGGCGGGCGCCTGCTCGAACTGCCCTGTACCCATGGATACCAGGGGTGGGCCGGCCCGTTGATGCCGTCGTTGCACACGGTCGCGTCCAGCCCGATTGGCGAAGCGATCAAGGCACCAGGCGTGCTCGCCCGACTGCGCGCCGTGAATCGCATCATGCTGTCGCCGGAGGGATCGACCCTCGACGAGATGATTCGCCTGACACGGCAGCTGGTCGGTCAAGGGCTGCGGGTCTTCTCGCTCACCTTTCACAGTCCTTCCCTGGACGTCGGGCACACCCCGTACGTTCGGTCCCAGGAGCAACTCCAGCAATTCCTGCGCACCATCGAAGCGTACTGCGAGTACTTCTTCGGTGAACTGCGCGGACTGGCATCGACGCCGGCGGACTTCCGCGCGAAGTTCGTGGCAGGACAGGTTCACGACGCATGAAGGTTCTCGGTATTTCCCCTCTCGACAAGGACTCCACCGTCACACTCGTGGAGGACGGCGCCATCGTCTATGCGGCGGGCGAGGAGCGCTTCACGCGGGTAAAACTGCAGGACGGCTTCCCCTGGCAGTCTTTGCACAGTGCGTTGGAGACCGCCGGCTGGGCCAGTGACGACGTCGATCAGGTCACGTACCCGTTTCTTCCATGGAACGAGGAGACACGCCTCTTCACCCAGAGCCTGGACGAGGAGAAGCGGTGGCTGGAGGACGCCGAGTCGGCAGCAACGCAGCGGCAGATCAAGGAAGCGCTGACGCGCGTGCCCGTCCGCACGCAGGACATTCCCGGTCTGGGCAGTCCGAACGAGACCATGGACAAGGGTCTGGTCAAGAACCTGGCCTATCGGGTACTCGCGAGTGAGGGGTTGGTTTCTCGCAACGTGGCGCGTCGCGGGTCTGACCAGTGGGGGCAGGACGCCGCAGTCTTTCACAAGAAGTGGCACGAGGAACTCGAGGCCGGGCTTCAGGAGCTGGGGCTCCTCGACAAGCTATCGCGCTGCGAGCACCACGAAAGCCACGCGGCCAACGCGTATTTCACCAGCGGTTTCGACGAGGCGGTGATCGTCACGCTCGATGGCTACGGTTCGGGGCTGGCGGGGAGTGCCAGCCTGGGGCACGGCGGCACGATCACGCGCCTGCACGGGATCAAGTACCCGCACTCGCTGGGCACCTTCTACGAGTCCGTCACCTCGGGACTGGGCTTCAAGCCCAGCCGCCACGAGGGCAAGATCGTGGGCCTTGCCGCCTACGGCGATCCGTCCGTGCTGCGGGACATCCTGCTGAGCCGCGTCGAACAGGTGCCAGGCGACTACCGCATCAAGGAAAGCAACAATATCTACTTTGCGCGGATGCTCGCCAGCCATTTCCCCAAAATCGACGTCGCGGCCGCGTACCAGCACGTGCTCGAAGTTGTGGCCACCGCGTACGTGTCGCACTATCTGGGGCAGACCGGCGCCCGCAACGTCGTGCTTTCTGGCGGCGTGGTCGCCAACGTCAAGCTGAATCAGCGCATCAAGGCCATTCCGGGCGTCGAGAAGATCTTCATTCACCCCAACATGGGCGACGGCGGCTGCGGCACCGGGGCGGCGCTGCTCCCGTTCGCGTCGGGCGGCCGGACGTGGGGTCCGCTCGCCAACGCGTACCTCGGGCCCGAGTACTCGGACCGCCAGATCGAGGACGCGCTGCGCACCGCACAGCTGCCGTTCGACCGATACGACGCCATCGAGCCCAAGATCGCGCATCTCATCGCGGGAGGCAAAGTGGTCGCGCGTTTCAGCGGCCGGATGGAGTACGGCCCCCGCGCGCTCGGCAATCGATCGATTCTCTACCACGCGCGCGAGCCCGAGGTGAACCAGTGGCTCAACCAGCGACTGGGCCGCACGGAGTTCATGCCGTTTGCTCCGGCCACGCTGCACGAGCATCGGCACGACTGCTACCAGAACGTGGACGGCGCAGAGTACGCGGCGCAGTTCATGACCATCACGTTCGACTGCACCGAGCGCATGCGCCGCGAGTCGCCCGCGGCAGTCCACGTCGATGGCACGGCACGCCCGCAACTCGTCACGCCGACGTCGAACCCGAGCTTTCACCAGATACTCACCGAGTATCACAAGCTGTCGGGCATCCCGTCCGTCATCAACACCAGCTTCAACATGCACGAGGAGCCGATCGTGTGCTCGCCGGATCACGCCATCCGCGCATTCCTGCAGGGGAACCTCGATTATCTCGCCGTCGGCCAGTACCTCGTGGCGCATCCCTCGGCGCGTCGGTAGCTCTCCGTGCTGACGCTTGCCATGGGCGGCTGGCACTCGCACGGTGCGATGGCGATCGCCTGCTCAGGTACGCCCGTCGCGGCCGTCGAGGCCGGCCCTGCCGTGGGGATGCGTCACGCCGGGCTCAACGCGCCGAACGCGCTGGGCCTGGCGATGGAGAGCGCCTTGCGCGCAGCCGGCGCAGCGGTTGCCGATCTGACACGGGTTGTTCTCGTGTCGGACACCGTGACCGTGTGCGGTACCGAGGACACCCGCACGCCGGGCCCTGGTGCGCTGCAGCTTCTGGGCTTGGACGCTGCGACGCTGTGTCACGCGACCGCGGACGAAGGCGTGTTGCAGCTGGCTCGCGGTGCGGGCGGCACGGATGCGGCCATCGCGTACGCCGGCGAGCACGATGCCTGGCTGTCGCCGACGGGCGGGGGCACGCGCGTGGACGCGATCGTCGGCTACCGAGACGTCTGCGAGGCCTCGGCCCTGCTTGGTAGTGCCTTGGGTTGCCGCGGCAGTGCCTGGCTGGCGCTGAGCCGCCTCGCCACTGGCGCACCCCACGATCCGCAATGGCGAGGTCTCATGCGCCTGCTGTTGCGGGTTGACGACCACCTCCGGGTGCGCGTCGATAGCCGTGGTCTCGGCGACCTGTTGCGCCAGGCTGCCGAGTCTGTGCCCGTGCCACTGCACCACG
>JACDAO010000505.1 GCA_013695405.1 Acidobacteriota bacterium
ATCCGGCGCAATGATGCGGTCAGGTCCGACGCCATGCGCCAGCCCGGGCTTGTGTAGCGGGTCAGGCGCAGGCAGCGGCCGACCCGTATGGTGTGGGTGTCGAGCGGGATCACCAGGCGTGACCGCGACACGCCGCGCCAGCCGCCCGGGTCGACCGCGTCCTGCCGGGCCATCCAGCGCACGAACAGGTTGAGGCGCTTGCAGGCGCTGCCGAGCGATGGCCTGGGAAAGAAATAGTGCACACCGAGCCGGCCGGGCCGGCCGCCGCCGTACGCCTCACGGACATCGACGCCACACGCCGCGCGGCTGAATGCCTCGAGGGCGGGCGCCACATCGGCGGCATCGGGCTGGTCGCCAGCCACCAGGCACCCTTCGAGCGACCCGTGCCGGGCCCGTAATTCGCGCAGGATGATCAGCAGCGCGACCAGGTCGTCGCCGCGGGTCCAGCGATGGACGACCGAAGCGAGCGCCGCGCGCGCGGCCGGCACGTCGAGACGGTCGATGTACGTGGCGGGCTGCGGGCCGAGCAGTGCCAGCACGCGCTCGATGCTCGCCAGCACGCTGGCCAACCTGCCGAAGGCCAGCCCCGAGGCAATCGAGGCGACCACCTCGCGATCGCGCGGGTCCTGGTAGCGCCAGACGAACTGCACCGGGTCGGCGGTCGAATCGGGCACGTTGTAGCTGTCGTGCAGCCGATCGAGTTCGGGCCGCAGCCGGCGCACTGCAGCTGCGGAAAGGACGCCGGACCTGGCGCCGGCAGCTCGCCCGGCCATCAGAACCTGGTCAACGCCACGCCGTCCGCACACTGCGGGCACATCGGCGACGCGTAGATGTCGCTCGCGCGGTATTCGAGCAGCGCGATGTCGGGCACGTCCAGTGCCTCGAGCGTCGCCATGCGATCATAGATCGTCGCGGTGGCGATGACCTCACCGCCAGCCTTGCGAATCAGCTCGGCGCAGTGGCTGAAGGTCTTGCCGGTGTTGCGGACGTCATCGGCAATCAGCACGCGGGTGCCGGCAAGCATCCGGGCGTAGGCTGGCCGCAGTTGCAGTCCCTCTTCCTGGTCGACATGAATCGGCGCGAACACGCAGGGCGGATGCTGCAGGCTCCGTCGCCCGTCCAGCAGCCCGGCCAGGGTGTGGGCCAGCAGGGCACCCCCGGTCACCGGCCCGACCACCGCCTGCACCCGCGTGGTGGTGTCGTACGGGATGATGTCGAGCAGATCCTGCGCCAGCTGCCAGATGGTCGAGGGGTGGCAGAACAGCATGTGCGGGTTGAGGTAGACCCGGCCGTGATACCCGTTGCCGTAGTCGAAGTGCCCTTCGAGGAGCACGTTGGCTTCCTGCAGGATGCGCTGCGCGCGCTTGCGGACGTCCTCGAGCCGTTGAGTCATGCCAGCCACCCGGCCAGCGCCTCGACCGCGGTGTTGCGATAGACGAGCCGCCCGCCGACGATGGTGGCGGCCACCCCGCCGCGCAACTGCCAGCCCTCGAACGGCATGTTCCTGGACAGCGATCGCATTGCCGCGGCCCGCACCGTCACCGGCAGATCCGGGGCGAGCACGGTGATGTCCGCAGGGGCGCCTTCGGCGAGCGCGCCGCCTGGCACCTTGAGGATGCGCGCTGGATTGGCCGACAGCAATTCGACCATTCGCGACAACCCGATCACCCCGGCGTGCACCAGCCGATCGAGGGTCAGCGACACCGCGGTCTCGAGACCGGTGATGCCGAACGGCGCCTGGTCGTACGACAGCGCCTTCTCGTCGGCATGATGCGGCGCGTGGTCAGTCGCGATGACGTCGATGCTGCCGTCGGCCAGGCCACGCAGCATCTCCTCGAGGTCGGCGCTGCCGCGCAACGGCGGATTCATCTTGGTGTTGGTATCGTAGCCACGCAGCGCTTCGTCGGTGAGGACGAAGTGGTGCGGCATCACCTCGCAGGTCACGGCGATGCCACGCGCCTTGCCGGCGCGGACCGCGCGCAGCGACCCGGCGGTGCTCAGGTGCGCGATGTGTACCGGCGACCGGGTCAGGCCGGCCAGGGTGATGTCTCGCTCGACCCACAGTTCCTCGGCCTCGCCGGGGATACCGCGCAGCCCGAGTTCGGACGCGACCGCGCCTTCGTGCACCACCCCGTCGCCCTTCAGCGTCGGGTCCTCGCAATGATCGATCACCAGCACGTCGAGCATCCCGGCGTACTCGAGCACGCGCCGCATCAGCAGCGCCGTGCGGATCGGGTGGCCATCGTCGGACACTGCCACGCAGCCTGCCGCCTTCAGTTCGCCGATCTCGGCCAGTTGCTCGCCCTTCGACCCGACCGACGCCGCCCCGATCGGATAGACGCGGGCCAGGTTGGCCGCGGCCGCCTGGTCGAGGATGTAGCGCGTCACCGCCGCGCTGTCGTTGACCGGGGCGGTGTTCGGCATGCAGGCGACCGCGGTGAAGCCGCCGGCCACCGCGGCGGCCGCGCCCGACGCCACCGTCTCCTTGTGCTCCTGCCCCGGCTCGCGCAGGTGCACGTGCATGTCGATCAGGCCGGGCGTCACCACGCAGCCGGGCGGCACGTGCAGTACCGTCACGCCATCGGCGGCGGCAAGCGTGGTGCCGACTCGGACAATCACGCCGTCACGCACCTCGACGTCGAACTGGCCGTCGCGTCCGTGCGCCGGGTCGACGACGCGTCCATTCCTGAGGATGTAGTGCATGCCTTCGTTCAGTCCTCGCTGCCGCCTGCCAGCAGGTAGAGCACCGCCATCCGGACGGCGACGCCGTTGGCCACCTGTTCGAGAATCACCGCCTGCGGCCCGTCGGCGACTTCGGAGGCGATCTCGACGCCGCGATTCATCGGTCCCGGATGCATCACGATCGCGTCGGGACGCGCCAGGGCCATCCGGTCCGCGGTCAGGCCGAACAGCGCGAAGTACTCGCGCAACGACGGCAGGAACAGGGTCTGCATCCGTTCGAGCTGGATTCGCAGCATCATCACGACGTCGGCGCCGTCGACCGCTTCTTCGATCGTCCGGCACGGCGTCGCGCCGAGCGCCTCGATGCCCGCCGGGATCAGCGGCCGCGGCGCGGTCACCCGGATCGAGGCGCCCATCTTGCGCAGCAGCAGCAGGTTCGATCGCAGCACCCGGCTGTGGGCGAGGTCGCCGACGATCGCCACCTGCAGGCCGTCGATCCGGCCTTTGCGCTGGCGCATCGTGTACGCGTCGAGCAGCGCCTGGGTCGGGTGCTCGTGCATGCCGTCGCCGGCGTTGACGATGCGCGAGCGGCAGCGGCGGGCCAACTGCTGACAGGCGCCGGACGAGGCGTGGCGCACCACCAGCATGTCGGGCGACATCGCCTCGATGTTGTCCACCGTGTCGAGCAGCGTCTCGCCCTTGACCACGCTCGAGGTCGACACGGCCAGGCTGAGCGTGTCGGCACTGAGCCGCTTCTCGGCGATCTCGAACGAGGTCCTGGTCCGGGTGCTCGGCTCGAAGAACAAGTTGACGATCGTGCGGCCGCGCAGCGCCGGTACCTTCTTGATGGTGCGCTCGCCGACTTCCTTCATCGCGTCAGCGGTGTCGAGAATCAGCGTGATCTCTGCCGGCGACAGGTCGGCGATGCTCAGCAAGTGGCGCCCGCGCAGCGCGGTCACCGGCGCGACGGCGGTCATGCCCCCTCCTCGAGCATGACCTCGTCGAGTCCGTCGACTTCGCGCAGCCGCACCTGCACGCTCTGCACCGGCGAGGTCGGCAGGTTCTTGCCGACGTAGTCGGCCTTGATCGGCAGTTCGCGATGGCCGCGATCGACCAGCACCACCAGCTGGATGCTGCGCGGCCGGCCGTAGTCGATCAGGGCGTCGAGCGCCGCGCGGATCGTCCGGCCGGTGTAGAGCACGTCGTCGACCAGCAGGATGCGCCGGCCTTCGACCGAGAACCTGATGTCGGTGCTGCGGACCAGGGGCTGCGGGCCAACCGGATGCCGCATGAAGTCGTCGCGGTACAAAGTGATGTCCAGCGACCCGACCGGCAGGATGGCCTCGCCGGCCTCGCGAATCAGCGCGGCGAGGCGCTCGGCGATGACCACGCCGCGGGTCCGGATGCCGACCAGGGCCACGTCAGCGAGATCGCGGTTGCGTTCGAGGATCTCGTGCGCGATCCGCGCCAGGCTGCGTTCGATGCGCGACGCATCCATCACCGACGGCACGTGGAACTCGGTGACGCAGGCCGACCGGCACGCCAGGTGTCGTGCAGCAGCGATGAGTTGAGCGACAGGCTCGCGCGATGGCGCAGGCAGCCAGGCAGGGACATGAAGACGACCTCTTTGCGGCCTCTCGGGACCGCGATTAAAGAGCCGCCGAAAGTCTAGCACGCTGGCCCTACTGATAACTCCTGATGAAGCTCACCGGGCGCTCCGCGGTCAGTGAGCCCAGGAACAGGTCGGTGCGGGCGAAGCCGTCCATGTCGCGGGCCACCGGCATGCCCAGGTAGTACAGCACCGTCGGCAGCACGTCGACGATCGCGCCCACCGACTTGCGGCCTGGCGACACGTGCCGTCCAAAGGCCAGCAGGAAGCCGTCCGAGCGGCTCGCCTCGGCGGCCAGGCCTGCGTCGTCGAGCAGCCGATTCCGCAGGCGGTCGAGCGGGCTGGCCGGCTCGAGGCGATAGCCCGACACCACCAGCAGCAGGTCGTCGGGCGCCAGACGGGCGATCAACCGGCCAATTTCGGCGTCGACGAAATCGTAGGCCGCATCGAGCCGCCGCCGGGCGCCGATCCCGGAGGCGCGGCCCAGGCCTCGCCGGCCGAGCGCCGACAGCACCGCGTAGCGC
>JACDAO010000514.1 GCA_013695405.1 Acidobacteriota bacterium
CGTGGAGAGCTGCCGCACCACCGCCTGTCCCAGTGTGATCGGCGCGCCGCTCTCCTGTACGACCTGCAGGCCGTAGCGGCGCTTTCCGAAGGTCTGACCCGACCGCCACTCGGCGACGATCGTGTAGGTGACCAGGCCGAACGCGGCCACCACCACCGCCAGCACGAGGACGAAGGCGGTCACGCCTTCGCGTTGGCTGAACCAGGCGATGGCAGCGAGGACAGCAGTGACGCCCAGCACGCCCAGCACGTCGACCAGCTTGGCCAGCATACGCGCGCCGAAATCGGCAGGCGTGAGCGGCAGCCCTGTCAGGTACGACTCGGCGAGCACCACCGGGTCCCCGAGCTGGCCCAGCACCGCGGCCAGCGGCTGCCCGGTGGCCAGCCGCTCCTCGATGTGGCCGCGCAGCTCCAGGACGATCTGCTGGCGCTGGGGCGTGGTGCGGGGGAGGTGGGCGAGTACCTGTTCGAGATAGACGTCAGTCGTGAGAGTCATCGGATCCTGCCTTGCCCAACAGCCGTGCCATGGCCGCTGCGAACGTGAACCAGTCGGCCGTGAGCGTGTCGAGCTCCATCCGACCCGCGTCGGTGAGCTGGTAGTACTTGCGTGGCACGCCACGCGCCGGCGTGTCCCACCGCACCACGACAAAGGCCGCCCGCTCGAGGCGGTACAAGAGCGGGTACAGCGTGCCGTCGGTCACTTCCAGCGCGCCGTCGGTCTCGCGCGTGAGCTTGGTCACAATCTCGTATCCGTAGGCCTCGCCCGCGGCCAGCACGTGCAACACGATCAACTCCAGTGACCCGCGCCTCAGCTCGCGCGCAATGCTGCTCTTGCGGCTGTCGGATCGTTCGGGATCGTCGCTCATGCGACTAAGTGTCTCGCAAGATATCTTGCATGACAAGCTATACGACGTGGCAACGGCGTTGATAGTTCCGCGACTTTCCGGGCGAGGCCACACGCAGCCTGGCGTCGCCCCCGCGTTCCGGACTACGGCATGGTGATGATGACCTTGCCTCGGGCCCGGCCCCGCTCCAGGTAGCGGATCGCGTCCGGCACCTGGGCGAAGGGGTAGCGCCGGTCAATCACCGGCGTCACCGCGCCATCCTGCATCAGCCTCGCGAGGACGGTCAGGTCCTGCGTGTTCAGGGCGGCGATGAACATGCTCATTTCCTGACTGACGAACGGCGAGGACACCAGCGCACCGATCACGCGGCCGAACGGACCGATCCACTGGTGGTCGCTCGGCCCACCGCCGCCGACCAGGACGTACTTGCCGGTGGCGGTCATCACCCGCCGGCACGCCGCCAGTGGCTGGTTGCCGACGTTGTCCAGCACCACGTCGTAGCGCGTCGCCCCCTGAGTGAAATCCTGCGTGGTGTAGTCGATCACGTGAGTGGCTCCGAGCGACCGGACCAGATCGACGTTCCGCGTGCTGCACACAC
Organism: Acidobacteriota bacterium; assembly: GCA_013695405.1. Lineage (GTDB taxonomy): Bacteria > Acidobacteriota > Vicinamibacteria > Vicinamibacterales > Vicinamibacteraceae > Luteitalea. The sequence continues at coordinate 1,443 of JACDAO010000514.1, forward strand.
CGGTGACCTCGGCGCCGAGATGCCGGGCAATCTGGACGGCGAAGGTGCCCACGCCTCCAGAGGCACCGTTGATCAGCACCTTCTGGCCCGCTCGAAGCGCGCCCTTGTCGCGCAGGCTCTGCAGGGCGGTGATCGCGGCGATCGGCACGGCTGCGGCCTGCTCGAACGAGACCGAGGCGGGCTTGAGCACCAGGGCGCGGTCTTCGGGCACCGCGACATACTCGGCGAACGCGCCCGTCCTGCCACCGAACACGTCGTCTCCCGGCTTGAACCGCGTGACTCGGCTGCCGACTGCTTCAACGGTGCCCGCGAAGTCGACGCCGAGCCGGATCACCTTGGGCTTGCGCAGGCCGGTCTCGATCCGCATCACGTACGGGGTTCCCCTCATGTAATGCCAGTCGAGGGGATTGACGGACGCCGCACGCACGCGCACCAGGACCTGCCCGTCGGCCGGCGCCGGTTTCTCGATCTGCTCGAGCGTGAGCACCTCCGGGGCGCCATACTCGCAGTACACAAAGGCCTGCATCGGATTCACGGGCGACGCGCTGGGCCGGTCGGCGCACTCGTTGTCCGACCGCAGGTAGGCAACCGATACCAGCGCGACCAGGGCGACCGGCAACCCGACGGCAGCCCAACGGGCGATGCGTCTCAGCTTCACGGTCGTCCTCCTCGAGGCGCAAGGCCACGCCTGGTCGCTGCAGGTGTGGCGTGGATCACGCCGATCGGCACACCCGTCGACTTCAGGAGTTCACCCTGCCACGTCCAGGTGTCCGGCGTGCCGTTTTGCGCATGAGCGACGGTACGGCGCGCCGGCCATCCCGTCAATGCGCTGCCTTCCGTTGATCGGCGTTGCCGGGTGGCTCGTGACCACGCGCTGACCGGAGGATCTATACTCGGCGCAAACCCGCACCCGGGGCTCGGTCGCGTCCCCATCCTCGAGGGCCAGACACATGCGCAACCGGAGAGACTTCATCAAGCACGGCCTGGTCGGCACGGCCGGCGTCACGATCGGCGGTCTCGGCTTCAGCGCCAGGTCGTACGCCCAGATCCGGGGCGCCAACGACCGTGTCAACATCGCCGTGATCGGCATCCGCAACCAGGGCACCGTGCACCTGCAGAACTGGTGCACGCTCAAGGAGAGCCACAACGTCCAGGTGCGGACGCTGTGTGACACCGACGAGCGGCTGTTCGCCCGCGGTGTGCGCCTGGTCGAGGAGAAGACCGGCGTTGCGCCGGCCACCGAGTGGGACCTGCACCGGGTCCTCGACGACAAGGCGATCGACGCGGTGTCGATCGTCACGCCGAACCACTGGCATGCGCTGGCCACGGTGCTGGCCTGCCAGGCCGGCAAGCAGGTCTATGTCGAGAAGCCCGCCTCCCACAACATCTGGGAGGGCCGGAAGATGATCGAGGCACGCGACCGCTACAAGGTGCGCATGCAGGTGGGGCTCAACAACCGGTCGTCCCCCAACGTGCGTGACGCCATCGCGTTCCTGCACGGCGGCGGTATCGGCCCGCTCTACATGGCGCGCGCGCTGGTCTTCAAGGCCCGCGACTCGTACGGCATGGCCGGCGACAGCGAGCCACCAGCCGAACTGCACTACGACCGCTGGCTCGGTCCGGCGCCCCTGCGGCCCTACAACGAGAAGCGCGGCCACTACAACTGGCACTGGTACTGGGACACCGGCAACGGCGACACCGGCAACACCGGCCCGCACCAGCTCGACATCGCGCGATGGGGTCTCGCCAAGGACGAACACCCGGTGTCGGTGTACTCAGCGGGCGGCCTGTACGGGCTGAAGCAGGAGCAGGGCACGCCGACCCCGGGCAAGCGGGTCTACGGCGACGTCGACACCTACGGCCACGACCAGACCTCGCAGGAGACGCCGAACACCCAGACCGCGACATACCGCTACGCCGACGGCACCCTGCTCGAACTGGGCACGCGCGGCCGCTACACCAATCACGAGGGCAGCCAGGGCCAGGAAGTCGGCAACCTGTTCTTCGGTGCCGACGGATGGCTCGAGATCAGCGGCGACACGTGGAAGGCGTTCCGCGGACGCGAGCGCGAACCATTCGCGGGCTCGAAGGACGGCGAGCGCGAAGGGAGTCACTGGGCCAACTTCGTCGACGCCATGCGCGCGGGCAAGGACGACGCCCTGCACAGCGACATCCACGAGGGCCACCTGTCGACCTCGCTGTGCCATCTCGCCAACATCTCGTACCGGGTCGGCCGCTCGCTGACATTCAAGGGCGCTGAGGAACGGTTCGGCGACCCAGAAGCCGACGCGATGCTGACGCGCACCTATCGTGCGCCCTACGCCGTGCCCGACCGCGTCTGAGCCGCGATCCGTGTTCAGACGCAAGGCGACGCCTGTGAATCGCTACACCGGGGTGCTGCAGAGCGGTGTTGGGCCACCCGCGTCCGCGTGACCGAGGTGGTACCCGATTTGCTCACGCAACGGCCATGGACAATGACAATGCAGTATCAGTGCTCAACAACCTCATCGAGACCTGCAAGGACGGCGAGCTCGGCTTCAAGACCGCCGCGGAAGGTCTGACCAATCCCGCGCTCAAGGCCAAGTTCCTGGAGTACGCGAGCCAGCGGGCGGAGTTCGCGCGCGCCCTGCAGGGAGAAGTGCGATCGCTCGGCGCCGACCCGGAGAAATCCGGCAGCGTCTCCGGTACGCTCCATCGCGGCTGGCTCGACGTCAAGTCGGCCGTCACCGGTCGTAACGACCACGCGATCCTCGCCGAGGCCGAGCGAGGCGAAGACGTCGCCAAGGCGGCGTACGAGAGCGCCGTCAAGGAGACGCTGCCCGCCAGCACCTCCACCCTGATTCAGCAACAAGCGGTCAAGGTCCGCGCGGCACATGACCACGTGCGCGATGCGCGCGACCGCGAGAAGACCACCACCCACTAGCCGACGTCGCATTCCGGCGTCCGCGGTGCACCTCGCGCCCCGCGGGCGCTGGCCCCTCGACGCAGGCAGCGTCGGCAGCCATTGCCGATCGGCTCGCGCGCAACTCGTGCAAGGATGACCGCGCGAGGTCATCCCGATGCATGCGAACCGGCTGCTGCCGCTGCTCCTGTCCCTGACCGTCGTCCTGCCCGCCCCCGGTCGCGCCGCCACCGAACTGAGGGCCGGCGTCGCACGCGTCGACATCACACCGGCATCGTCGATGCCGATGTACGGCTACGCCAACCGCAAATGCGGCGTCTCCAACGGCACGAACGACCCGCTGTTCGCGAAGGTCCTGGTGCTCGAGAGCGGCGGCTCGCGCGTCGCACTCGTGACGTCCGACCTCGGCAGCCTGGTCTCGGAGGCGCTGCGCCGTGACGTGGCCGAGAAGCTCGACATCCCGGTGCTGCTGCTGTCGGCATCGCACACGCATTCGGCACCGTCCTTCCTGCCGTTCGGCAGCGCGCCAGCAACCGGTGCACAGGCGAGCGCCTACCTTGGTGAGCTCGAAGGCAGGATCTTCGGCGCGATCGCCGAGGCCTCCCGCAGCATGTTCCCCGCGCGTCTGGGCATAGGCAAGGGCTCGCTGCAGCTCGGATACAACCGGCTGCTGCTGCGCGACGATGGTCGCGCCCGGGCGCTGTTCGACAACCTCGATCGCGTCCCGTACGGCCCGGTTGACCCGGAAGTGGTGCTGCTCCGTGTCGAAGACGCCAGCGGCACGCCGCGGGCGCTGCTGGTGCACTACGCGATGCACGCCGTGGTGCTCGGCAGCACCAGCTGCGTCTACTCCGCGGACTACCCAGGTGTGACGCAGAGGGCAGTGGAGCAGGCGCTTCCAGGCACGCAGGTGATGTTTGTCCAGGGCGGCGCCGGCGACATCAACCCGCTGTTTCAGGGAAGGTCAGGCCGGCAGACCGAAGACATCGCGCAGATGGACACGATCGGCCAGCTGCTGGCTGCCGAAGTGCTGCGGGCCAACACGCGCGTCCGGCCGCTTGCGCCGGTCACCTCACCGATCGTCGTCCGGAGCGAGGTCGTGCCGTTTCGCGAACGCTGGGACAAGGACAAGACCATCGACGTCGGCCTCACGACGCTGCTGATCGGCCGTGAGCTCGCCATTGCCGCCACTCCCGGCGAGCCCATGCACCGCTTGCAGCGGACCTGGAAGGAACAGGCCGAGGTGCCGGTGCCGCTGTTCTGGGGCTACACCTGGAGCGCCGGAGGCACCTGGCCGGGCTACCTGCCGGACCTGCGATCCGCAGCGTACGGCGGCTACGGCGCGGACGCCAGCACTCGCATCGAAATCGGCGCCGGCGAAGCCATCATGCTTCGCCATCTGACGCACCTGTACGACCTGCTCGGAATGTGGAAGCCCGCGCCGGGACGGCCGTAGGCGCAGGTGAACCTATCTGCGGCGGACCTCAGGCGATGAGCAGGTGGCCAGCGACCTGTCGCACAATCCTCAAGGAGCCCCTGTGACTGGCATTCCGGCCGCACGCGTACTGCACGTCGCGAACGGCTCGTCGACCA